>DYMR01000016.1:0-2370 GCA_020721485.1 Halothiobacillus neapolitanus
ATCGTGCGTCGTGCGACATCGATGCCTTGTTCGATCAGCATGTCGGCAATTTTGGCATCCGACAAGGGTTTTTTTGGATTCTCTTCGCTGACGAGTTTTTTAATCATCGCGCGAATGGCCGTGGCCGAGCATTCGCCGCCGTCGCTGGTGCCGACATGGCTGGAAAAAAAGTATTTGAATTCCAGCGTGCCGCGCGGGGTGAGCATGAATTTTTGGGTGGTCACGCGGCTCACCGTGGATTCGTGCAGCGACAATTCTTCGGCAATTTCGCGCAACACCAGCGGCTTCATGCCGGTTTCGCCTTGCTCGAAATAGTCGATTTGCCGCGCGACGATGGCGCGGGCGACATTGAGCAGGGTTTCGTTGCGACTACGCAAGCTTTTGATAAACCAGCGGGCTTCTTGTAAATGGCTGCGAATGTAGCTCGCATCTTCGCCCCGCGAGCTGCGGTTAATCATGCGGGCGTAGGTTTGGTTGATCCGCAGTTTCGGCGCAATTTCGGGGTTCAAATCGACTTGCCAGCGGCCATTTTTGTGGCCGACGATCACATCCGGCACCACAAAATCGGCGGCTACGCTGCCCACCGCCGCGCCGGGGCGGGGGTTCAGGGTTTGAATCAGCTTCAACGCCTGTTCCAATTCGGTTTGGCTGGCCTGAAGCTGTTTGAGCACGAAGGCATATTCGCGCTCGGCAATGGCGGGCATCAGGTTGCGTTCACAAATCGCGCGGGCGGTGTCCCGATGCGGGGTGGTGGCCGGCAGTGCGGCGAGTTGCAGACTGAGGCATTCATTGAGGCTGCGCGCGCCGACGCCCACCGGGTCGAGCGATTGCACGAGGTGCAGCACGGCCAATAATTCCCCTTCGCTTAAGCCTGGCCACTGCGGCGCGAGCATCGCCCAGAGCTCGTCCAAGGGTTCTACCAAATAACCTGCGCCGTCAATCGCTTCGATCAAGGTGGTGGCGAGCACGGTGTCGCGGGCGCTTAAGGCGGTGAGGTGAATTTGGCTGAGCAGGTGGTCGCGTAACGATTCGATGCCGCTGCTGGTGGTGGCGTAGGGGTCGTATTCATCGAAATTCCGTTCGGCGGCGCTGAAGGCGGTGCTGCCGTCGGATTCGTAAAAATCATCCCAGCGGGTATCGAGCTCGAACACTTCGCCACTCTCGTTGGCGGGTTCGGGGTCATTCAGCAGGGATTCGCCGGACAGGGTGTTCGGGTCGTCGCTGGCGGCGTATTCGATGGGGTTTTCGGTGGCTTCGCCAAAGCTGTCATCCGCCGCACCGAATTCGTCGCCTTCTGTAAATTCAAGCAAGGGATTGGTTTCAACCGCTTGTTGAATTTCGAGCGAGAGTTCGAGCGTGGAGAGCTGCAACAGCCGGATGGACTGCTGCAACTGCGGGGTCATCGCCAGCGATTGCCCGAGGCGAAGTTCTAAGCCCGGCTTCATGGGCGGCACGCGGTGGTGGGGTGGCGATGCGCCCAAACACCTGCCACCCTCCGAGTCTGGGGTCGGCAGGTCATCACAGGCGGTGTGCGGTTCATCAACATGTCATGCAGTGTATCGAAATCGCGGCGGGGCAACCACCGGCGCGCGTGCCGGGGAAGCAAATTCTCGGCCAAGTTTGCTCAATGGTTGGCCAAAATGCGCTTATAACGCGAAGTGTTCGCCCAGATACACGGCACGGACTTCGGCGTTTTCGAGGATGGCTTGCGGGCTGCCTTCGGCCAGAATTTTTCCGTCGGAAACGATGTAGGCGCGGGCGCAGACGCCCAGGGTTTCGCGCACATTGTGGTCGGTGATGAGCACGGCGATGCCGCGATCACGCAGGTGGGTGATGATGCGCTGAATGTCGATGACGGAAATGGGATCGACCCCGGCGAAGGGTTCGTCCAGCAGCATGACTTTGGGGTTGGCCGCGAGCGCCCGCGCGATTTCGACGCGGCGCCGTTCGCCGCCAGACAGGGCTTGCCCGAGGCTGTGGCGCAGGGTGCGAATGTGCAGTTCGAGCAGGAGTTCTTCCAGCGCTTTGAGCCGCGCGCTGCGGGATAGATCGCGGCGCAATTCGAGCACGCCGAGGATGTTTTGTTCGACGGTGAGTTTGCGGAATACCGAGGCTTCTTGCGGGAGGTAGCCCAGGCCCAATTGCGCGCGCTGATCGACCGGCAGCAGGGTGATGTCGGTATCATTGAGCCAGATTTGCCCCTGATCGGCGGCGACCAGCCCGACAATCATGTAGAAGCTGGTGGTTTTGCCCGCGCCATTGGGGCCGAGTAATCCCACGACTTCGCCGGCATGTACTTTGAGCGATACGCCTTGCACCACGGCACGGGCGCCATAGTGTTTGACGATCGACTCGACGCGCAGCAGCGGC
>DYMR01000016.1:2470-14703 GCA_020721485.1 Halothiobacillus neapolitanus
CGGATTTCTCTGGAGCGGATTTCTCTGGAGCGGTTTTTTCCGGCTCGGATTTCCCTGAATCAGATTTTGCGGGCGCCGTTTTGTCCGGGGTTTTCGCGCCCTCGCTGGCCGGGGCGGTCGTGGCATCCGGTTTGCGCGGTTGAATCACGACATGCACCCGTTCGCCGCCTTGTTTGCCCCCGGCTTTGACCACTTCGGCGGCCATGTCGTAGGTAATCAGCGGCGATTCGAGAACATCGCCGCTGCGTTCCAGATGGGCATTGCCGGTCAGGATGACTTTTTGTTCGGTGGCCAAGTAGTTGGCGTTATCGGCGTGGCCTTTAACGAGCTGGCCTTTGTCATCCAGTTCTTGAAAAGTGGCCGGGCTGCCGGTGAGCACCGCGCGGGTGAGCTGGCCGTCTTTGACATACACCACGGCCTCGCTGCCGGTGGCCTTGAGGCTGCCTTGAATGATGACGACATTGCCGGTGTAGGTGCTGGTGCCGTTTTTGTAGTCGGTGACTTTTTGGTTGGCGGTCACATCAATCGGTTGTTGGCGGTCGGCCTTGGCTGCGTGGCTGATCGCGGGGTGAATCAGCACGGTGGCGAGGAGGAGGGCGGAAAACAGCGAAATGCGGGCGGGCATAGCAAAGGTCATGGCGAGTCTCCGGGGGCGGCGCGCGGCGGATTATACCGATCGACCACGCGGGACTGGGTGAGTTCTTGGCTGCGGTAATCGAGCGCGAAGGTTTGCGCGCTGCTTTGCCAACGCGGCGTGCCGCTGGCGGTTTGCTCGATCACGGTGGAAACGGTGTGGCTGGCTGCTTGATCTTTATCCGGCCAGAGCGTGAGGGCGGCGGTGGAAAAGTGCAGTTCGCCCTGTGATTGATAGGGCGCGCGCGTGCCGTGAACGGCGCCCTGTAGCTGGATTTCCGCGAGTTTTTCATCGGCCGTGCCGGTGTCGGCGTGCAGGCGCCACGGCGGGCTGGCGGGGCTGCGCGGGCTGTAGAGCAGCACATCCACATCGCGGGCGGTGTAGCCCTGATCGCCGGTGCGGTGGTCCAATCCCGCCCCGGTCATCAGCCAGTTCAGCGTGCCGTTGGCGGTGAATTGGCGGGCGGAGAAATCGGTGAAGCGTTGGTCAAACGCGGCGGGGCGGGTGGGCGCCTGCGGGATGTGTTCGGCGTAGTTTTTCCACAGCAGGGCGCCCAAGGCAGCGAACAGCAGCAGCGCGAGCAGCGTTTGCCCGAGCAGCGGTTTGTTCATGCGGCACCGATCGGGCGGCTGTCGCGCGGGTCGTGGTCGGCCAGCACGGCGGGCCACTGATCTTGCGCGTCGATGAGTAAGTCAATGAATTCGCGCACGGCACCGTGACCGCCGGGCAAGCGCGTGACCCAATCGACGCGGTGGCGAATCACGGCGGGCGCATCGGCGACGGTGGCGCTCACGCCGGCGGCGGCGAGCATCGGCAGGTCGATGACATCGTCGCCCATCACGGCGCAGTGTTCGGGCGGGATGCCGAGGCTGCGGCACAGTTCGAGCAGCGCCTCGCCCTTGCGCGCGATGCCGGTCAAACAGTGTTGAATGCCGAGGTTTTGCGCGCGGTGATGCAGCGCCGGGGCGGCGCGACCGGAGATGATGGCGACTTCAATGCCGATGCGTTGCGCGAGCTTGATGCCGTGGCCGTCGCGCGAGTGGAAGACCTTGTGTTCGGTGCCGTGTTCGGTGAAGTGCAGACGGCCATCGGTGAGGATGCCATCAACATCGAGCACGAGGGCGCGCACGGCACGCAGGCGGGGCAGCAGCGGTGGGCGATTCATGGTGCGAACCTCAGGCGACACCGACCCGCAGGAGGTCGTGCATGTTGAGTGCGCCAATCACGCGGCGGGCGTCGTCGATGATGACCAAGCCGTTGATTTTGTCCCGTTCCATAATGTTCAGCGCTTCAGCCGCCAGTAAATCGGCCGTGCAGGCGCGCGGGTTGCGGGTCATGACGCGCTCGATCGGCAGGTTCAGATCATAAGTCTCTTGATCGAGAATGCGGCGCAGGTCGCCATCGGTGAACAGGCCGAGCAGTTGATCGTCGTCATCCACCACGGTCGTCATGCCCAAGCCGCCGGAGGAAATCACGATCAGCGCTTGTTTGATGGTTTGGAATACGCGAACTTTGGGCAAGGCCGCGCCGGTGTGCATCACATCCCGCACCCGCAGCAGCAGCCGCCGCCCCAGCGCGCCACCCGGATGCGACAGGGCAAAATCTTCCGGCTTGAAGGCGCGTGCATCCAGCAAGGCCACGGCCAGCGCGTCGCCCATCACCAAGGCGGCGGTGGTGCTGGCGGTGGGCGCCAAATTGAGTGGGCAGGCTTCGCGCGCCACGCCGACATCAATATGCGCATCGGCAGATTGGGCGAGGGTGGATTGCGGTTTGCCGGTCAGCGCGATCAACGGCGCGCCCAAGCGCTTGATGACCGGCAGAATCGCCAAAATTTCGGAAGTTTCTCCGGAATTCGACAGCGCCAGCACAACATCTTGGCGGGTAATCATGCCCAGATCGCCGTGGCTGGCTTCGCCCGGATGCACGAAAAAGGCCGGGGTGCCGGTGCTCGCGAGGGTGGCGGCAATTTTGCCGCCAATGTGCCCGGATTTCCCCATGCCGGTGACAATCACCCGCCCTTCGCAGTGCAGCATCAGGCGGCAGGCGGTGACGAACGATTCGTCTAACCGATCAGCGAGCGCGGCGATGGCTTGTTGTTCGATGTCGATGACTTGTCGCGCCATCGTCAGCAGGGGCAGCAGGGTATCGGCCAGAGGAGAATCGGTCTTCATAAGTATTCGTGATGACGGGAATTTCGTTATGATAAGAAACGCTGCGCCGTGATTGGATGACCGCACAAGGTCACAAAAACGGTGCAAAATCGCCCGACAGTATAGCAGCCGACCGACTTCGCGCCGATGCGACCGGTGTTGTTCGATAGCCTGCTTACGATTCATTCTGCTAACCTAAGACTGTATTGATATTCTTAAACTGCCCGCCCCGGCGTTTTATCGTGAACTTTGCCCCATGACTGTTGCCGCCCCTTCTGCCCCTGCGCCCGCCGTTGCTGCGCCGAGCGCTGCCCATCAAGAGCGTTTTGCGCTGGCTGCTGCGCGCCAGGCGGCGGGCGCGGCGGCGCTTGGTTCGACTGTGCTTGGTTCTTCTGGGCCCGATTCGTCTGGGCCCGATTCGTCTGGGCCCGATTCGTCGGTGTTTTTTGCGGATGAGTTGACGCAAGGCGGGCGGGGGCCGGCATTGGCGTTCATTCCATCGGGGCAGTGCGTCATCGGTTCGCGCGCGACCGAATATCAAGCGCAACCGGCGGAAATGCCTCGGCATGAGGTGAGTTTTCCGCGTCCGTTCGCGCTGATGCGCACGGCGGTATCGCGCCGCGCGTACAACGAATTTTTGAGCGCGACCGAGCACCGCCGCCCGCGTCCGTATGCCTCGTGGAGTGATGTGGATTTCCCGATTTTCAACATCACGGTGAAAGATGCGGAAGCCTATGCCCGGTGGTTGAGCGTGCAAACCGGTCAGCTATACCGGCTGCCGACCGAGGCGGAATGGGAATATGCCTGCCGCGCGGACAGTGAGGGGCTGTTTTGTTTCGGCGATAAAATCCGTCGCGATGAAGTGAACTGTTCTGGCGGGCTGCATTGCACGCGCGGCCTGTTCATTTGCGGCATCAGTCGGCCGGTGCGGGTCGGCAGCTTGCCGCCGAATGCCTGGGGCTTATTTGAGATGCACGGCAATGTGCAGGAATTTACGCTGGATCATTGGCGGGATGGCTACCGCGCGACGCCTCGGGTCGGGGATATGCCGTTCCGCAGCCCGGATGCGCACCATCGGCATTTTCATGTCGTGCGCGGGGGGTCTTGGTTTGATGGTCCCGGCGCCTGCCGCAGTGCGTCCCGCGCCATGCGTCATGAGCATGAAATTGATTTGAACCTGGGGTTCCGGCTATTGCGAGAAATCCGATGACTGCGCCATTTGTTCCGCCCGAGGGATTTTCGATCAGCTTGGGCTTTGCCGATCCTTGGGATGCGGCCTTGGCCACGGCGTTCTACCCCGAAGGCATGCCGCCGGAATGGCAGGCGAATTATTTGGTGTTGATGACCGATGCGGTGGTGCTGAATCCAACATCGGCGGCTTTTGCTGAGGTGTGGACGGCGTGCCGCGAGGCGCCCAAGCCGGTGCAGGGGGTTTGGTACGGGGGTGATTTGCCGGCGGATGCCGCCGACTTGTCCGTTTCCTTGCCTTTGCCCTTGCTGACTTGGGTGACCGGTCAGGAATGGACGCCCGGTGCGTCGGTGCACGGCGCGACGATTGGCCTGCTCGCGCCGGGTTTATCGCCCCGTGCCCTGCGGGATGCGCTGGAAGCCTTCGCGCGGCAAGCCCCGGCGGCGCCCTG
The DNA here is from genome assembly GCA_020721485.1 of Halothiobacillus neapolitanus. GTDB lineage: Bacteria > Pseudomonadota > Gammaproteobacteria > Halothiobacillales > Halothiobacillaceae > Halothiobacillus > Halothiobacillus neapolitanus_B. The sequence continues at coordinate 6,895 of DYMR01000016.1, forward strand.
CGCCCTGCTGTTCACCGGCGGTGCGGCGGCGGTGCCTTTGTTGGATCAAACCCGCACCTTAATCGAGCTGCTGGGCTGGTGACATGAGCGTCGAGCCGTACATCCGTTTCGAACAAGTCAGCTTTGCGCGCGGGCGTCAGCGCATTTTCGACCGCGTGAATCTGGACATTCCGCGCGGGAAAATCACGGCGGTGATGGGGCCTTCCGGTACCGGAAAAACCACGCTGTTGCGGTTGATCGGCGGGCAAATCAAACCCACGCGCGGCAAGGTTTGGGTCAATGGGTTGGATGTCGCGCGGGCGCGGGCGGGCGAGTTGTTGGCCATGCGCCGCCGCTTGGGGTTTTTGTTCCAAAACGGCGCGCTGTTTACCGATTTAACCGCTGCCGAGAATGTCGCTTTTCCCCTGCGCGAACATGCGCGGCTGCCCGAGCCGCTGCTCGACCGGGTGGTGGCGCTCAAGTTGAATGCGGTGGGCATGCTGGATGCCGCCGAGTCGATGCCCTCGGCGCTGTCTGGCGGCATGGCGCGGCGCGTGGCGCTGGCGCGCGCGCTGGCGCTCGACCCGGAACTGATGTTGTACGACGAGCCGTTCACCGGACAAGACCCGATCAATGTGGGCATTTTGTTGCGCCTGATCGCCTCGTTGAACCGTGCTTTGAACCTCACCAGCGTGCTGGTTTCGCACGATGTGGCGGAAACTTTGTCGATTGCCGATCAAGTCATCATTCTCGATCAGGCGCAGATTGTGGCGGCGGGCACGCCGGATGAACTGCGGGCACGCATGGGCGACATTCCGTTTTTGCAGCGCTTTTTGCAGGGTGCGCCGCCGGATGAAGATTCCGACCGGGCGCTGGCGGCGCGCACACTGCTGGCGAAAAAGCTGCGGGTGTCTGTATGAGTGGCCTGATAATGGGCGTGATAAATGGCCTGATAAAGCGCCTGTCGGATGTTCTGGCCGCCCTGGGGCGGGCGATGCTGACTGCCGCCGCGCACACCGGCGCACTGGCCGGATTCGCGCTGCGCTTGGCGTGGCGCTTGCTTCCCGCGTGGACGCGCCCCCGATTGATCGTGCAAGAACTGTTCGTGATCGGCGTGTTGTCGCTGATTATCATCTTGATTTCCGGCGCTTTTGTCGGGCTGGTGTTGGGCTTGCAGGGCTACAATATCCTCTCGAAATTCAACGCCACCGAATCGTTGGGGGTGATGGTCGCGCTGTCGCTGGTGCGGGAATTGGGGCCGGTCGTTACCGCCTTGCTGTTTGCGGGTCGCGCCGGTTCGGCCATCACCGCAGAAATCGCCCTGATGAAAACCACCGAGCAACTGTCCGCGATGGAGATGATGGGCGTCGATCCGCTGCGGCGCGTGGTGGCGCCTCGGTTTTGGGCGGCACTGTTTTCCATGCCGTTGCTGGCCGGTTTGTTCTCTTTGGTCGGGATTTTGGGCGGCTATGTCATCGGCGTCCTCGTGCTCGGCGTCGATACGGCGTCGTATTGGGGGCAGATCGGCGAACAAATGCAGCCGGTGGCGGATGTGTTCAATGGCATCGTCAAAAGCCTGGTGTTCGGTGCGGTGGTTGGTTTGATCGCGGTGTTTGAAGGCTACGCGGCTGAGCCCACTTCGGCAGGGATTTCCCGCGCCACCACCCGCACCGTGGTGCTGAGTTCGCTGGCCGTGTTGGGGCTGGATTTTATGTTGACCGCTTTAATGTTTGGAGCTTGAGATGAACGCGCAACGGGGTTTGGACATCGTGGTGGGGGCGTTCGTGCTCGCCGGGATCGTGGCGCTGTTGACGCTCACTTTTAAGTGGAGCGATTTCAGCGCCAGCAGCATTCACGGCTACACGCTCACCGCCGATTTCGACAACATTGGCGGGCTGACCAACCGCTCGGCGGTGAAGTTGGCGGGCGTGACCATCGGGCGGGTCACGGGCATCCGGGTCGATCCGGCCACCTTTGAGGCCGTGGTGACGATGCAAATCGACAACAAATATAACAACCTGCCGAAAGATTCTTTTGCGAACATCTACACCGCCGGCTTGCTGGGCGCGCAGTACATCGAAATTTCTCCGGGCGGCGACACGGCGGTGCTGAAAAATGGCGACCGCATCACGATGACACAATCCGCCATCATTCTGGAAAAAGTGATCTCTAAATTCTTGTTCAACAAGGCTGCTGATAAATGAAAAATTCCTGGCTCTTAGGACTGGCGCTGTTCGGTGCGGCGCACGCGGCGCAGGCGGTGTCGGTCACACTCGAACAGGCCACGCAGATGGCGCTCAATGCCGATCCGCGCATTGAAGAACAGCGCGCGAATGTCGCGGCGGCGCAGGCGCTGATTCAAAAAGTGGATGGGGAAGGCGGGATTCGCGCCAGTGTGAACCTGTACGCCGGCCTCGCGCCGAAGGCCACCAACGGCATCTTCACCAACGGCAGCAATACTTGCCCGGCGGGGCAGGGCTGCACGGTGCGAACCGATGGCATGAGCCTGAATGATGGCATTACCGTCTCCGGCGGCGTGACGGCGTCGATCATTCAACCGTTGTATACCTTCGGCAAGCTGGAAAACTACCGCACGGCGGCGGAATACAACAAGAAGTTCAAAACGGAAGAAGTCGCGCTCGCCAAAGGGCAAACCTGGCTCACCGTGCGCCGCGCCTATTACGGCTATTTGACGGCGCGGGATACGCGGCAGTTTTTGGTGGGCGTGCGGCAACAACTGGCGGATACCGAAGGCCCGCTGACGAAAAAGGCTGAAGAAGGCAAATCGCCGATGCGCGATGTGTATGCGCTGCAAAACGGTTTGGGGCTGCTGGATCGGTACATTGCCGAGGCTCAAGGCGTTGAGGCGATTGCGCTCGATGGCCTGAAAACCATTATTGGCGTGCCCATCAAAGACGATCTGAGCGTGGCCGATGCCCACATTGAGCCCGTCGCCCTGCCGTCTGGCAACTTGCAGCAATTCGCCCAGCAGGCTTTGGATGATCGCCCAGAAATGAAGATGGCGCAGAGCGGTTTGGCGGCGCTGCGTTCGTATGTGGCCGCGCGCAAAGCCGATTATTACCCGGATTTGTATGCCGGCATCCTGCTGGCCGGGCAATACACGCCGGGGCGCGAGCGGGTCAATAATCCCTACATTTACGACCCGTTGAATATGGGCATTGCCACGCCCGTGGTGGGTTTGAAGTGGGACTTCAACCCCGGCGTACTCAAGGCGAATGTGAGTGATGCCGAAGCCCAGTTGCAAGGCGCGGTCGCCAAGGCGCAGCTCGCGCAGATGGGGATTCCGTTCCAAGTCTCCGAGGCGTATCACGGCGCAGAATCCTTGAAACAGCAGATCGCGGCACTGGATAAAGCTCGGGCTGCCTCGCGCCGTTGGATGATTTCCTCGTTTCTGGATTTCCAAGCCGGCTTGGTCGATGGCGGCGTGTTGGCGCTGGCCGTTGCGGGGAACACCCAAACCCAAGTCGATTACCTGCGTGCCATCAATGACTACAACCTGAAAGTGGCCGAACTCAAGCTCGCCACCGGAGAATACCCACAATGAACCGCCTGTTTGTCTGGATTTTTGCTGCCCTGAGCCTGTTCGGCGCCCCGTTGGTGCAGGCCGATGCGCCTGCCGCCAGCCCGGAAGCCGCCATGCAGATGGTGCAAAACACCGCCGATACCGTGATTAAAGAAATTGCCGCCCAGCAAGATGCGGTACAGAAAGATTCATCGGTACTGCTCGGCATCGTCAAAAAAACCCTGTTGCCGCATGTGGATTCCGAACGCATGAGCCGCCTGGTATTGGGCCGCTACTGGCGCAGCGCCACCGCCGCGCAGAAAACTGAATTTACCGAACAATTTCAGCAACTTCTGGTGCGAACCTACGCAGGGCCCTTGTCGAAACTGGGGAATCAAACCATTAAAGTCACTGGCACCAAACCGGGGCCGGAATCGGGCGAATTGGTGGTGGAATCGGAGTTGATCGGCGGCGATATGGGCAAAGTGCCGGTGAATTACCGCGTCGCGCCCGTCAACGGCCAATGGCAGGCGTTCGATGTGGTGATCGACGGCATCAGCCTCATCAACAACTACCGGGGCAGCTTTGCCGAAGTCATTCAGCGCAAAGGCCTTGATGGCTTAATCAACACCTTAAAGAGCCAAAACAATGGCTGAGCCGACGCCGGCGGCAACGACCACCGCCGAGCCGCTGCACCTAGTACACACGCCGGGGTGTTTGCGGGTGCAGGGCGATTTGACGCGCCCGCAGATTGAAGCGCTGACGAGCCATGCCCTGCCCACGCTGGAGGGGCAGGGCAAAGGCAGCCGCCTCGAAATTGCCTTGGGTCAGGTGCGGGCGATTGATACCGTGGGCGTTGCGTTTCTGTTGGGCTGGCAGGCCAGCGCGCAAGCACAATCCATAGCGCTGCGGTACACTCACCCGCCCAAAGCGTTGCGCGCCATGGCCGAAGTGTATGGACTGGGCGCGCTGATGCCGTTCGAGGGTCTGTAATCGTCATGCCCTAGCCGCTTCTCGGCAGAGGGCGGTTCACGCGACGCGGGCACAGGGCTTGGCCAACCAATCGACCGACAAAAATTATGAATAAATTACTGATTCGGGGCGGTACGCCCCTGATGGGCGATGTGCGGATTTCCGGGGCGAAAAACGCCGTTCTGCCAATTCTGGCCGCTGGGCTGCTCTGCGAAACCCCCTGCGTCATCGAAAATGTGCCGCATCTGCAAGATGTGACCACGATGATGGAGCTGCTTGGCGGCATGGGCGTCACGCTCACCATCTCCGATAAAATGAGCGTCGAAATCGACGCCAGCACCACCCACAACTTGGTCGCGCCCTACGATTTGGTGTGCACCATGCGGGCGTCCATCCTGGTGTTGGGGCCGATGCTGGCGCGATTCGGTCGGGCGAAAGTCTCGTTGCCGGGCGGCTGCGCGATTGGTTCGCGGCCGGTGGATATTCACCTGCATGGCTTGATGGCGTTGGGCGCACGCATCACCGTTGAAAATGGCTACATCGAAGCCGAGGCCGATCGGCTTGTCGGCACCCGCATCGTGATGGATCAAGTCACCGTCACCGGCACAGAAAACCTGATGATGGCGGCGGTGTTTGCCGAAGGCCAAACCATTCTGGAAAACGCCGCACGCGAGCCGGAAGTGGTCGATCTGGCGAATTTCTTGCGTGCGATGGGTGCGGAAATCGACGGCATTGGCACGGATATCCTCACCATTACCGGCGTGAAATCCCTGCGCGGGGTGCGCTACCGCGTGCTGCCGGATCGCATCGAAACCGGCACTTATTTGGTGGCCGCCGCCATGACGGGCGGGCGCGTTCGAGTGCGCGACACCGCGCCGCGCACGCTCGATGCCGTGCTGGCGAAACTGGCCGAAGCGGGCGCCCGCATCACCACCGGCGAAGACTGGATCGAGCTCGACATGAACGGCGAGCGCCCGCGCGCGGTGAATGTGCGCACGGCGCCGCATCCGGCGTTTCCTACCGACATGCAGGCGCAGTTTTTGGCCATGAATACCATCGCCGATGGCACCGGCACCGTGGTCGAAACCATTTTTGAAAATCGCTTCATGCATGTGCAAGAGCTGCGGCGCATGGGCGCGAACATTCGCATCGAAGGCAACGCCGCGATTGTGCAGGGCTTGCCGAAGATTACCGGCGCCCAATTAATGGCCACGGATTTACGCGCCTCGGCCAGTTTGGTGCTGGCGGGTTTGGTCGCCGAGGGCGAAACCCTCATCAACCGCATCTATCATATTGATCGTGGCTATGAGGCCATTGAAGAAAAACTCGCCAAACTCGGCGCAGAAATTTCCCGCATCAACGCCTGAACGAGAGTTTGAACCGATGAACCCTCCCGCTGCCGACGCCCCGCTGATCGTCGCTCTATCCAAAGGGCGAATTTTCAAAGACACGCTGCCCTTGCTCACGCATGCCGGCATCGTGCCGATTGATGATCCGGAAACCACCCGCAAACTCATTCTCGATACCAATCATCCGGGAATTAAGTTGCTGATTTTGCGCGCATCCGATGTGCCGACCTATGTGCAATACGGCGCGGCGGATGTGGGCGTGGCGGGCAAAGATGTGCTGATGGAGCACGGCGGCGACGGCCTGTTCGAGCTGCTCGACCTTCAGATTGCCCGCTGCAAACTGATGGTGGCCGGCCGTCCGGGCTGCTTGGATCGGCCGGGGCGGCTGCGGGTGGCGACCAAATTTGTGCATTCCGCCGAGCATTTTTTTGCGGATGCCGGTCGGCAAATCGAGCTCATCAAGCTGTACGGCTCGATGGAGCTGGCGCCGTTGGTGGACTTGGCCGATTGCATCGTCGATGTGGTCGATACCGGCAACACCCTGCGCGCGAACGGCTTGGAGCCGCTGTTGCACATGGCGGATATTTCCTCCCGATTGATCGTCAACCGCGCCGCGTTCAAGCTCAAGCACGCGGCGATTGCGGCGCTGGCCGATCACTTGGCCGACTACCTCAACAAAGATACCCCCCCGCAGTAAACCGCCTGACTGCCGGGTGGCTGTGCTGAACTTGCGGATTTTGGAATACCCGTCAATGAACATCCAACGCCTGAATACGCTGTCCGCCGATTTTGACGCCCGATTGTCGGCGCTGCTCGCTTGGGAATCGGTGTCCGATGACCAAGTATTCTCCACCGTGCAGGGCATCCTGCGGGATGTGCGCGCGCGCGGGGATGCCGCCGTGTTGGACTACACCGCCCGTTTCGATCATTTTCACGCGAAGGACATGGCCGAACTGGAAGTCTCCGTGCCGCGCATGGAGGCATCGCTGGCACGCATTCCCGCCGCGCAGCGCGATGCCCTGGAGCAAGCCGCCGAGCGCATTCGCCGCTACGCCGAGCGCCAAAAGCTGGAATCTTGGCAGTATGTCGAGGCCGATGGCACCGTTTTGGGGCAGAAAGTGACCCCGCTCGACCGCGTGGGGCTATATGTGCCGGGCGGCAAGGCGGCGTATCCCTCGTCGGTGCTGATGAACGCCATTCCGGCCAAAGTCGCGGGCGTGCCGGAATTGATCGTGGTGGCGCCGGCACCCCGAGGCGAGCTGAATGATTTAGTGCTTGCCGCCTGCCGGATTGCCGGTGCCGACCGCGTGTTCGCCATCGGCGGCGCGCAAGCCGTGGCCGCCTTGGCCTACGGCACAACCCGCATTCCGCCGGTCGATAAAATCACCGGTCCGGGCAATATTTTCGTGGCCACGGCCAAACGCATGGTCTTCGGCACCGTCGGCATCGACATGATCGCCGGCCCCTCGGAAATCGTGGTGGTCTGCGATGGCAAAACCGATCCCGATTGGATTGCGATGGACTTATTCTCGCAAGCCGAACACGACGAACAAGCGCAAGCGATTTTGATTTCCCCCGATGCGGCCTTCCTCGATGCGGCGGCGGCGGCGGCGACTCGACTGGTGAAAACCATGCCGCGTGGCGACATCATTCTCGCCTCCATGCAAAGCCGGGGCGCGTTGATCCAAGTGCGCGATTTGGACGAAGCCGCCGCCGTGGTGAACGCCATCGCGCCGGAGCATTTGGAATTATCCCTCGATGAGGCCGAGGCCTACGCCGAAAAAATTCGTCACGCCGGGGCGATTTTTATGGGGCGTTACACCGCCGAGGCGCTGGGTGACTACTGCGCCGGCCCGAACCATGTGCTGCCCACCTCCCGCACCGCCCGATTCTCCTCGCCGCTGGGGGTGTACGACTTCCAAAAACGCAGCAGCCTGATCGGTTGCTCGGCGCAGGGCGCCTCCGCGCTCGGGAAAATCGCGCGGG
>DYMR01000016.1:14803-16853 GCA_020721485.1 Halothiobacillus neapolitanus
AGCCTGATCGGTTGCTCGGCGCAGGGCGCCTCCGCGCTCGGGAAAATCGCGCGGGTATTGGCCGAGGGGGAAGGCCTGTTTGCCCATGCGGCCTCGGCGGCGTACCGGGTGCGGGATTGACCCATCCACGAGTAGACACGGCATGAATCCACAGGACATGAATCCACAATCAAATCGGTTTCTTGAGCGGGCGGATGACTACGCCAAAGTGGTTCAACGACTGATTGAGGTGTATGCGCAGCCGTTTTCCTCCTTCATGCGCGATTCGGCCATTCAACGATTCGAATTGTGCTGGGAACTGGCTTGGAAAGTTCTACGGCTCAAATTGGAGCAAGAAGGAATCGAGGCGCTGACGCCTCGGCAGGTGTTCCAAGAAGCGCTGCAAGCCGGGCTTATTCAGGATGGCAATGGCTGGAGCGGATTGCAAAAAATGCGAAACTTGACCAGCCATACCTACAACGAAGCCTTGGCCGAAGAGGTCTATGATTTTGTTCGGGACACTGGGGTCTCGTTGTTTGTTGCCCTGAGCCAATCGGTTGAAACATGGCGGAGCGCGCCCTAATTTTCGGCATATCGCCAGAAATTCTTGCCGCCATTCGGCAAGTGATGGCTGAATATGGCGAAATTCAGCGCGTGTTGGTGTTCGGGTCGCGTGCGAAGGGTACTTTCAGAGCGGGTTCGGATATTGACTTGGCAGTGTTTGCGCCGCATATGAATTCGTCGCAATTTACCCAGTTGTGGCTTGATTTGAATGATTTGCCGCTCGTGTTCAAATTGGATGTATTGCACTGGGATGTGCTGGCGAATCCCCATCTGAAAGACAAAATCGTGCAAGAAGGCCGGATGTTGTATTCGGTTGAATCACCCTCGGAAGACATATGAGCCGTTTCTGGAGCCCCCTGATTGCCACGCTGTCCCCGTATGTGCCGGGCGAGCAGCCGAAAATCGCCAACTTGGTGAAATTGAACACCAACGAAAACCCGTATGGCCCCTCGCCGAAGGCATTGGCGGCCATTGGGGCGGCGGTGGACGATGGCCTGCGCTTGTACCCGGATCCCGATGCCTCGGCCTTGAAGCAGGTGTTGGCGAAATATCACGGGGTGCAGCCCAATCAAGTGTTTGTCGGCAATGGCTCGGACGAAGTGCTGGCCTTTATTTTTCAGGCATTGTTTCAGCACGATGCGCCGATTTTGTTCCCGGATGTGACCTACAGCTTTTACCCCGTGTACTGCGGGTTGTATCAAATCGCGTATCGCACCGTGCCGTTGCGGGCCGGCTTTGCCTTGGCGGTAGAGGACTATCAGCGCCTGAATGGTGGCATCATTTTTCCGAACCCAAATGCGCCCACCGGGCGCGCGGTGGCGCGGGATGAGATCGAGCGACTGTTGCAAGCGAACCCCGATTCGGTGGTGGTCGTCGATGAAGCCTATGTCGATTTTGGCGCGCAGAGCGCGATGGGCCTGGTGGAGTGCTACCCGAATCTGCTGGTCACGCAAACCTTATCGAAATCCCGTTCTTTGGCGGGGCTGCGCGTGGGCTTCGCCGTGGGGCATGCGGACTTGATCGAAGCCCTGATTCGCGTCAAAGACAGCTTCAACTCGTATCCGCTGGATCGGCTGGCGATCGTGGGCGCGGCGGCGGCCTACGAAGACGAGCCGTATTTCCAGCACACCCGCCAAGCTGTGATCGACAGCCGCACGGCCTTGGTCGCCCAAATGGACGCGCTGGGGTTTGAAACCGTGCCGTCGGCAGCCAACTTCATTTTCACCCGTCACCCCGCGCACGATGCGGTGATCGTGGCGGCGGGCTTGCGGGCGCAGGGCGTGATCGTGCGGCATTTCAATAAGCCCGGCATCGATCAATATCTGCGCATCACCATCGGCACGGTGGAACAAAATCACGCGCTGATTGCGGCGCTGTCGGCAGTTTTGGCTGTGACAGCCGCGCCGCTCGCGTGATAGGATGCGTTCCCGTTTTGCAGTCGGCAAAATGGAATTTCTATGGTGTTCCGTATTCGTCCCTTCGCGACAATGCGCCGTGAACCCCGCCA
>DYMR01000204.1 GCA_020721485.1 Halothiobacillus neapolitanus
TGACCGATATGGACTACTACAAAGGCCGCGCCTATCGCATCGAAGATGTGCCGGGTGACGACTCTGCCTTCTACGCCTTCATCGCCTACCCAATCGACCTGTTCGAAGAAGGTTCGGTCGTGAATGTGTTCACCTCCTTGGTCGGTAATGTGTTCGGCTTCAAAGCCGTTCGCGGTCTGCGCCTCGAAGATGTGCGTTTCCCGCTCGCCTATGTGAAAACCTGCGGCGGCCCGCCCCACGGGATTCAGGTCGAACGCGACAAGATGAACAAATATGGTCGCCCGATGTTGGGTTGCACCATCAAACCGAAACTCGGTTTGTCTGCCAAGAACTACGGCCGTGCCGTATACGAATGCTTGCGCGGCGGCCTGGACTTCACCAAAGACGACGAAAACATCAACAGCCAGCCGTTCATGCGCTGGCGTGATCGCTTCATGTTCGTGCAAGAAGCCACCGTCACCGCAGAAGCCCAAACCGGCGAGCGCAAAGGCCACTACTTGAATGTGACCGCACCGACACCGGAAGAAATGTACAAGCGGGCCGAGTTCGCCAAAGAAATTGGCGCGCCGATCATCATGCACGACTACATCACCGGCGGCTTTACCGCGAACACCGGTCTGGCCAACTGGTGCCGTGACAATGGCGTTCTGCTGCACATCCACCGCGCGATGCATGCCGTAATCGACCGTAACCCGCACCACGGGATTCACTTCCGCGTACTGACCAAAATTCTGCGTCTGTCCGGCGGCGATCACCTGCACACCGGCACCGTCGTGGGCAAACTGGAAGGCGACCGCGCTTCTACCCTCGGCTGGATCGACCTGCTGCGCGAATCGTTCATCCCGGAAGATCGCTCACGCGGTATTTTCTTCGACCAAGATTGGGGCTCCATGCCGGGCGTATTCGCCGTGGCTTCGGGTGGTATCCATGTATGGCACATGCCGGCGCTCGTCACCATCTTCGGTGATGACTCCGTTCTGCAGTTCGGCGGCGGTACCCTCGGTCACCCGTGGGGCAACGCAGCCGGTGCCGCCGCGAACCGTGTCGCCCTGGAAGCGTGCGTTGAAGCCCGCAACCAAGGTCGCGATCTGGAACGCGAAGGCAAGGAGATCCTGACGCAAGCGGCTTCACACAGCCCTGAGCTCAAGATCGCCATGGAAACCTGGAAAGAGATCAAGTTCGAGTTCGATACCGTCGACAAGCTCGATGTACAGAACCGTTGATCCCCCTGTCAAACATTTTCAAAAGGTGACTAACCATGGCTGAAATGCAGGACTACAAACAAAGTCTCAAATACGAGACCTTTTCCTACCTCCCGCCGATGAGCTCGGAGCAAATCCGCGCGCAGATCAAATACGCGATCGCTCAAGGCTGGAACCCAGGTATCGAACATGTCGAGCCGCAAAACTCGATGCAACACTACTGGTACATGTGGAAGCTGCCGTTCTTCGGCGAGCAAAGCGTTGATGCCGTACTCGCTGAGCTGGAATCGTGCCGCCGGGCCTACCCGACGCACCAAATCAAGCTGGTGGCCTACGACAACTACGCCCAAAGCCAAGGTCTGGCCTTCGTGGTCTACCGAGGCGGCTAAGCCCTAACCGGTGTGAATCGTTCGCGCTGTGCGCTTCGCGCGCACAGCATCTCCATCAAGACGAGGTACAAAACATGCCTGTACAGTCTGGAAACAATCCAGCCGACCTGGGCGGACTCTCCGGGAAAGCACTGGCTCGCGCCCGACGCGCTGCTATGGCCACACAAGGCAAAGGTGCGACACCCAAGGCGCCAGCCGCTAACCCGACCCCAAAACCCCAGGCGGCATCTTCAATCACTCCGCCGCAACCGGTCGCCCCGCAACGCGATACCGTGGATGCCCTGTGCACCCTCGCGCAAAGCAGCGATGCCGGCTTTGGCCTTGAGAACAATCGGGTGCGCAACCTGTGCCGTTCTCGCCGCCAAGCGCTGGCCACCCAAGGCCGCAGCGCCCTGCCGAGCAAAGCCAGCAGCGCGCCGTCAGGCCGTCTGCGTCCGGCGCAAGGCAACGGAGTGATCGACGATGCCGGTAGCGCCTCATTCGAGGCCGCGACACAAGAATCATCGGTCGATACGCTGTGCACCCTCGCAGACACCGCACCGGTGCGCTTGGGCAACCAAGCCAAATCGGTGCGCGACATCTGCCGCGCCCGCCGTCAGGCTCTGTCTGACCGCGGTCAAAAAGCCGTCCCGCCGAAGCCCACCTCACAAGGTGGTCCTGGCCGAAATGGCTACCAAATCGACGGCTATCTCGACACCGCACTGCACGGTCGGGATGCAGCCAAACGCCACCGTGAAATGCTCTGCCATTATGGCCGGGGCACTGCACCCACTTGCCGCCCAACGGGTCGTGTGAAGAAAGCTTCCGAGGCCGATGTGCCAAAAAAAGTTGAAACCGGTCACACCCTGACAGGCGGTGCCATTACCGGCACCCAAGTCGAGCGCGCGCTGCGTGTGACCGGCAACGAACCCGGTAGCTGCCGTGCCGTCACCGGCACCGAGTATGTCGGCACCGAACAGTTCCAGTCATTCTGCAAAACCCAACCGGCGGCCAACCCGGCCAAGGTCAACCTCACGGCGACCGCACGCGGTCAAACCGTGAGCGGCACCGAAGTCGCCCGCACGCAGAAAGTCACCGGCGGTGAGCCCGGCACCTGCCGCAGCGTCACCGGCACGGAATATCTGAGCAACGAAGCCAGCTTGAACCTCTGCGGCACGGCGGCACGCCCGTTGAATGCCAATAAGGTGATGATCGGCGCTTCAGCGCGTAAGGGCATGCCCGTATCGGGCAGCGATGAGTTCCGTCCTTCCGTCGCCACCGGCAACGAAATCGGCGCGAATCGCAGCATCACCGGCACGCAATACGCGGATGAAGGGGTGGCGCGCCTGACGATCAACGGCAAAAACGCGGCACCGGCCAAAGTCGGCCAAACGCACACTTTTGCCGGCATGAGCATCAGCGGTACCGAAGTGGGTCGTTCAGGCAAAGTCACCGGCGACGAGCGCGGCTCTTGCCGCAGCGTGTCGGGCACCGAGTACCTGAGCAACGAGCAATTCCAGTCCGTGTGCGGTACCCGCCCGGCGGCCAGCTTCCAAAAAGTTGGGGTCGATCAATCGAACCACGGCCAGCGCATTACCGGCAACCTGGTGGATCGCAGCGAGAAAGTGACCGGCAATGAGCCCGGCTCGTGCAAGCGCGTGACCGGGTCGCAATACAGCCAAAACCGGCTGTGCGGCGGTCAATTCGACAAAGTTCGCTCAATGAACACGCTTTCAGGCAATCCAGTGACGGGTCAGTCGCTGGATCACGGCCCAAAGCTGACCGGTGACGAGCGCGGCGGGTGCATGCCCGTCACCGGAGATGAATACTATGG
>DYMR01000017.1:0-15211 GCA_020721485.1 Halothiobacillus neapolitanus
GGCGTGACCAAGGCCAAATCCAACACTTCGTCGATCCAGCGCACGGGGCGAATGTCGAGGGAGTTTTTGATTTTCTCGGGAATTTCGACCAAATCTTTGCGATTTCCTTCCGGAATCAGCACCAAGGTAATCCCGCCGCGCTGAGCCGCGAGCAGTTTTTCCTTAAGCCCGCCAATCGGCAGCACTTCGCCGCGCAAGGTAATTTCGCCGGTCATCGCCACGGTCGCCTTCACCGGAATGCCGGTCAGGGTGGACACCATCGCGGTACACATCGCCGACCCCGCCGAGGGGCCATCTTTCGGCGTCGCGCCTTCCGGCACATGCACATGCAAATCCGTTTTTTGGCTGAAATCCGGATCAATCCCCAACCCAACGGCGCGCGAGCGCACCACGGTGAGCGCGGCTTGAATGGATTCCTGCATCACCTCACCCAGTTGGCCGGTGTATTTGAGGTTGCCCTTGCCCGGCATGGTGGCGGCCTCGATGGTGAGCAAATCGCCACCGACTTCCGTCCAAGCCAAGCCGGTGACTTGGCCGATTTGATCGGGGTGTTCGACCTTGCCGAAATCAAACCGATGCACGCCCAAGTATTGTTCCAGCACAGCCGCATCGACGGTGACGGGCGGTTTTTGCTCGTTGGTGACCAATTTACGCACGACTTTGCGCGACACTTTGGCGAGTTCCCGTTCGAGATTCCGCACGCCGGCTTCGCGGGTGTAGTACCGAATGACATCCCGCACCGCATCGGTTTTCACCGACAATTCGCCCGCCTTCAGGCCGTTGTTTTCCAACTGTTTGGGCAGCAAATAGCGCTCGGCGATTTCGGTTTTTTCATCCTCGGTGTAGCCGGCAATACGGATCACTTCCATCCGGTCGAGCAAGGGGCCGGGGATATTCATGCTGTTCGCGGTACACACGAACATGACTTCGGAAATATCGATGTCCATGTCCATGTAGTGATCGGCAAACGCTTTGTTTTGCTCCGGATCCAGCACCTCCAGCAGTGCAGCCGCCGGATCGCCCCGGAAATCCGAGGCCATTTTGTCGATCTCATCCAGCAAGATCAGCGGGTTACGCGACCCAATCTTGCTCAAAGTTTGAATAATTCGCCCCGGCATCGCGCCCACATAGGTGCGCCGGTGACCACGAATTTCGGCATCGTCCCGCACGCCGCCCAAAGCAATCCGACCGAACTTGCGATTGGTGGCCTTGGCGATGGACTGACCGAGCGAGGTTTTGCCCACGCCGGGCGGCCCGACGAGGCACAGAATCGGCCCGTTCATTTTGCGCACGCGCTGTTGCACCGCGAGGTATTCCAAAATCCGCTCTTTGACCTTATCCAGCCCGAAATGATCGGCTTCGAGAATCCCCTCGGCGGCGGGCAGGTCATGCTTGATCTTGGTGCGCTTTTTCCACGGAATGGCCACAATCGCATCGAGATAATTGCGCACGACCGAGGCTTCTGCCGACATGGGCGACATCATCTTCAGCTTGTTCAGCTCGGATTTGGCCTTATCGAGCGATTCTTTCGGCATACCCGCCGTCAGAATTTTCCGCTCCAGCTCGTCCAAATCACTGCCGCCCTCTTCCAGCTCGCCCAGTTCTTTCTGGATCGCCTTCATCTGTTCGTTGAGGTAGTACTCGCGCTGGGATTTTTCCATCTGCTGCTTCACGCGGCCACGGATGCGCTTTTCCACCTGCAAGGTGTCGATTTCCGATTCGATCAGCACCATCAAATGCTCGATGCGGGCATGCAGATCGATCGTTTCCAGAATGTGTTGTTTTTCCGACAAACTCAACGCCATGTGCGCGGCGATGGTGTCGGCCAGGCGCGACACATCGTCGATGCCCGCCAGCGAGGCCAGCACTTCCGGCGGAGTTTTTTTGTTGAGTTTGACATAGCCATCAAACTGATTGAGCAGGGTGCGTGCCTCAACCTCCAGCGCCCGATCATCGCCTTCTGGCGCCGTCGGGATGGATTGCACTTCGCCCATCAAATGTTGCTCGGCTTCCGCCACGCGCACGCAACGCACGCGCTCCACGCCTTCCACCAACACCTTGATGGTGCCATCCGGCAGTTTGTGCAGTTGCAGGATGTTCGCCAGCGTACCGACTTCATGCAGGTCTTTACGCCCCGGATCGTCCATATCGGCGTCTTTCTGGGCAATCAGGAGTAGCTGCTTGTTGTCCTTAATGGCTTCTTCCAGCGCGCGAACGGATTTTTCGCGGCCAACGAACAGGGGAATCACCATGTGGGGGTACACCACCACATCGCGCAACGGCAACACGGGCACAAAGCGCGGTGAACCGGAGATAACCTCGGAGGATTGATCGGATTTCGGCATGAAGAACACCTATGTCAGGGCGCGCCGATAACCGCATCGGCCACGGACTCGTGGAGACGAGCATAGCCGAATGATGATGGCGATCGCAGGGAATTCAAGAGTGGGCGCCGGGAATTGCGGCGCCGCGAGCGTTTACGCGGATTGATCCGCCTTGCTGGATTGGTCGAACACGAGGAACGGCGGCGTTTCACCCCGCACCACCGCCGCATCGACCACGACTTTGGCGACATGCTCGCTCGAAGGCACTTCGAACATGGTATCGAGCAACACCTGTTCGAGAATGGTGCGCAAACCGCGCGCGCCGGTCTTGCGTTTGATGGCTTGGCGCGCCACTTCGCGCAGCGCCTCTTCGCGCAGATCCAGCTCGACGCCTTCCATTTCAAACAGGCGGTTGTACTGTTTGGCTAGGGCGTTTTTCGGCTCGGTGAGGATTTTCATCAGCGCCGGTTCATCCAACTCTTTGAGCACCGAAATCACCGGCAACCGGCCAATGAATTCCGGGATCAGTCCGTAGCGAACCAAATCTTCGGATTCGACCTTGGTCAGTAAATCATCCGCCGCGCGCTTGTCGTCTTTGGATTTCACTTCGGCAGAAAAACCGATCCCGCCTTTTTCCATCCGTTGACGAATCACGCCATCCAGGCCGGCAAACGCGCCCCCGCAGATGAACAGGATGTTGGTGGTATCAATTTGCACGAACTCTTGCTGCGGGTGCTTGCGGCCACCCTGCGGCGGCACCGACGCCTGCGTGCCTTCAATCAGCTTGAGCAATGCTTGCTGCACGCCTTCGCCGGACACATCGCGGGTGATCGACGGGTTTTCCGACTTGCGGGTGATCTTGTCGATCTCGTCGATATACACAATGCCGTGCTGCGCTTTTTCGACATCGTAATCGCAGCGCTGCAACAGTTTTTGCAGAATGTTCTCGACATCCTCCCCCACATAACCGGCCTCGGTCAGCGTGGTGGCGTCGGCAATGGCGAACGGCACATCCAGCAAGCGCGCCAATGTTTGCGCCAGCAGGGTTTTGCCCGAGCCGGTCGGCCCGATCAACAGAATGTTGGATTTGGACAGCTCCACCGGCTCGGTTTCGCCGGCTTTCGCCTTGCCTTTGGCCTGGGCGCCGAACAAATTCAGGCGCTTATAGTGGTTGTACACCGCCACGGCCAAGGCTTTTTTCGCCAATTCTTGACCAATGACATACTCATCCAGCGCAGCCACCAGTTCACGCGGTGTGGGCAACCGGCTGGGTGCCTCGTCCCGCGCGGCCTCGACTTCTTCACGCAGAATGTCGTTGCACAGCTCGACACATTCATCGCAAATATAGACCGCAGGACCCGCGATCAACTTCCGTACTTCGGCCTGCGGTTTGCCGCAGAACGAACAGGACAGGGGATCGTGATCGGAAGATTTCGTGCTTCTAGCCATGAGGATCTCTATAACTCGGCGGCGAACCGCCCGTGTCTGCTCAAGATTTACGCGCGCTTGGACAGCACCGCGTCAATCAAACCATAGTTCACTGCTTCCTCGGCGGAAAGGAATTTATCGCGCTCGGTATCCCGTTCGATGATTTCGATCGGCTGTTTGCAGTGATCGGCCAAAATACCGTTCAGGCTGTGGCGCAGTTTGATGATTTCTTCCGCGTGGATTTTGATGTCCGACGCCTGTCCCTGAAACCCGCCCAGCGGCTGGTGAATCATCACCCGCGAATTGGGCAGCGCATACCGCTTGCCCGCCGCGCCGCCCGACAGCAACACCGCACCCATGCTGGCCGCTTGGCCAATACATAGCGTGGACACATCCGGCTTGATGAACTGCATGGTGTCGTAAATCGACATGCCCGCCGTGACCACACCGCCTGGCGAGTTGATGTACAGATGAATGTCTTTGTCGGGGTTTTCCGATTCCAAAAACAACAACTGCGCCACCACAAGGTTCGCCATGTGGTCTTCGATCGGCCCGACAATGAAAATCACCCGTTCTTTGAGCAAGCGGGAATAAATGTCGTAGGCACGCTCGCCGCGAGAAGTTTGCTCAACCACCATCGGGACGAGTGTGGCCACTTCAGGCGACAGCGCAGCGAACGGCTGCGGGGCGGTCATTCGATTCATGCTCAACACCTCTGCAAAGAATCCCAGCGGGGGAAGAAAAAACGCGACGGAAGGCACCCTGCGGCACCCTCCATCGCGTTCAAATGACAACGGACA
The DNA here is from genome assembly GCA_020721485.1 of Halothiobacillus neapolitanus. GTDB lineage: Bacteria > Pseudomonadota > Gammaproteobacteria > Halothiobacillales > Halothiobacillaceae > Halothiobacillus > Halothiobacillus neapolitanus_B. The sequence goes on from DYMR01000017.1 coordinate 4,553, forward strand.
GATGCGGCACTCACTGCCCCGGATTCATCACTTCTTTGAATGCACGGGTTTTCGTGGTGACTTGCGCTTTGCTCAGCACATAATCAACCGACTGCTGTTCCAGCACCACCGTACGGGCATTGCTCATCAATTCGCGGTCGCCTTTGTAGCTGGCAACCACTTGCGCCGGCTCGTCATACGCGGCAGCCACATCGTTGATGAATTCTTCCACCAAGGCTTCATCGACGCGCAAATCAGCCGTTTTGACCAATTCCATGATGACCAAGCCCATTTTCACGCGGCGGGCGGCCTGCTCGTTGAACAGGCTGGCGTCAAATTGGCTGGCATCGGCACCCGGCATGTTTTGACGGACAAAGCCATCGCGCATCGCTACGGCTTCTTCCGAAATCAAGGCTTGCGGCACGGCAAAATCCAAGCTGTCGGACACAGCGGTAATGACCGCGTCTTTGACTTGGCGCTTGAGCGCTTGCTTCAGCTCGCGCTCCATGTTTTTACGGACATCCGCCTTCAGCGCATCCACGGTGGCGGAGCCAAAACGGGTGGCGAAGGCATCGTCCAGCGCCGGCAGTTCTTTTTCTTCGACCTGCGTGGCAGACACGGTGAATTGCGCGGTTTTGCCTTTGAGGTTCTCGACGGGGTAGTCGTCCGGGAAGGCGACATCAAACACGCGCGCGGCTTCGCCGACGACAATGCCTTCAATGCCTTTTTCGAAATCCGCCAACATGCGTTTTTCGCCCAACACCACCACCATGCCACTGCCGGTGCCGCCTTCGAACGGCACGCCATCGAGCGTACCGGCGAAATCGACGGTCACGCGGTCGCCGGTTTTCGCGGCACGCTGAACTTCGATCCAACCCGCGTTTTGCTCGCGCAGGGTGTTGAGCATGTCCGCGACATCGGCATCAGCCACTTCGGCGCTGACCGTTTCAATCGACACCGCCGACAAATCGCCAATGACGAACTCTGGATAAACCTCCAGTGCCGCCACGAATTTGAGGTTCTCGCCCGCTTGGCCTTCGACCGACTCGATGCTCGGGTTGCCCGCTGGCCGCAGGTTTTGCTCCGTCACGGCTTCTTGATACGCCCGACCCATGACATCGCCGACTACTTCATCGCGCACTTGGGCGTGGTAGCGCTGACGAACCACCGGCAGCGGCGCTTTGCCCGGACGGAAGCCGTCAATGCGCACACGGCGCGACATGTCTTTGATGCGGCGATCCACTTCGCCGTCGATCTGCTGTGCCGGCACTTCAATGGCCAAACGACGAACCAGACCCTCGGATGACTGCAACTGAACCTGCATGCTCACTCAACCTCAAAAAATACGATTCAAAATGTACAGCGCCCGTGGCCGATGCCCCGAACGCCAGAAAATGGTGCGAGAGAAGAGACTCGAACTCTTACGCCAAAGGCGCTGGAACCTAAATCCAGTGCGTCTACCAATTCCGCCACTCTCGCCGAATTATCCCCGCAGCCAGTCGCAGGAATAAAATCAGGCGGGGGATTATACCCAAGTTCTGACCGAACGGCAGGACGGCGTGCGCGCCGGCTTACATCGGCAAGCCAGGCATTCGCCCCTTCAGGGCGCGCATCATTTTTTTGATGCCGCCGCCGGAGAACTTTTTCATCATGTCGCTCATGTCGCGGTGCTGCTTGAGCAGCTTGTTCACCTCATGCACGGCCATGCCCGAACCCAGCGCGATCCGCCGTTTGCGCGACCCCTTAATCAAATCGGGCTGCACGCGCTCGGTCGGCGTCATCGAATTGATGATGGCGATCATGCGGCGAATGTCGCGGTCGTCGATGTGCGCCTTGGCATCCGCCGACAGCCGCCCCATGCCGGGCAATTTATCCATCAAGCCATGAATGCCGCCCATGTTGAGCATTTGCTCGAACTGATCGCGCATATCCAGCAGGGTGAAGCCCTTGCCCGCGCGCACCTTGTCCGCCAGCACCTGCGCCTTGGCGGTATCGACGCTGCGTTGCGCCTGCTCGACCAGCGACACCACATCGCCCATGTCGAGAATCCGCGAGGCGATCCGCTCGGGATGGAACGGTTCGAGCGCGTCGAGCTTCTCGCCCATGCCGATGAATTTGATCGGTTTTCCGGTGATGGCGCGCACGGAAAGCGCCGCGCCGCCGCGTGCATCGCCATCGGCCTTGGTCAGCACCACGCCGGTTAAGGGCAGCACTTCGTTAAAGGCTTGCGCGGTGTTCGCGGCATCTTGGCCGGTCATCGCATCGACGACGAACAGCGTTTCCACCGGCTTGAGCGCGGCGTGCAGTTGCCGCACCTCGTCCATCATGTCGGCATCGACATGCAAGCGACCGGCGGTATCGACGATCAGCACATCATAGAAACCGACCTTGGCCTGCCGCAACGCCGCCGCCACGATGTCCAACGGCTTTTGCCCTGCATCGGAGGGGAAAAAATCCACTCCGACTTGCTGTGCCACCGTTTCGAGCTGCTTAATCGCCGCCGGACGGTACACATCGGCACTCACCACCAGCACTTTCTTTTGATCGCGCTGATGCAGCAAGCGGCCAAGCTTGCCCACCGTGGTGGTTTTACCCGCCCCCTGCAAACCGGCCATCAACACGATGGCGGGGGGTTGCGCCGCCAAGTTGAGGGCGCTGTTTTCCGTGCCCATCAACGCGGTCAGTTCATCTTGCACAATCTTGATGAACACCTGACCCGGCGTCAGGCTTTTGAGCACCTCGACGCCGACCGCCCGTTCTTTGACCTGATTGACGAAATCCCGCACCACCGGCAGCGCGACATCGGCTTCCAGCAGCGCCATGCGCACTTCGCGCAGGGCGTCCTTGATGTTGTCTTCGGTCAGCCGCCCTTGGCCACGCAGGCCATCGAACAGCCCACCCAGTCGGCGGGAGAGATTTTCAAACATCGGCGGCGCCCTCGATCAGAGCCGAATTACTCACCACGACCAAAGCGTTTGCGGTCGTTTTCGGTCAACCATTTTTTGCGGATGCGGATGGATTTGGGTGTGACTTCGACCAATTCATCATCGTCGATGAATTCCAGCGCCTGCTCCAGGGTGTAGCGAATCGGCGGCACCAAGGTCAGCGCCTCGTCGGTGCCCGAAGCGCGCATGTTGGTGAGTTTTTTGCCTTTGAGCACATTCACGGTCAAATCGTTATCGCGTGAGTGAATGCCAACGACCTGCCCTTCATACACTTCATCGCCGTGGCCGATCATCATCCGACCCCGGTCTTGCAGGTTGAAAATCGCGTAGGCCAGCGCCTTGCCGGTTTCGTTGGCAATCAACACGCCGTTGATGCGCTGCCCGACCGTGCCCGGCTTGTATTCACCGTAATGATCGAACACGGAGAACAGCAGGCCGGTGCCTTGCGTTGCGGTTAAAAACTCGGTACGGAAGCCAATCAAACCGCGCGAAGGAATGAGATACTCCAAACGCACGCGGCCTTTGCCGTCCGGTTGCATGTTGCGCAATTCCGCGCGGCGAATGCCGAGTTTTTCCATCACGCCGCCCTGGTGCACCTCTTCGATGTCCACCACCAGTTGCTCGTAGGGCTCCTGCTTTTCGCCGTCGATTTCACGAATGATGACTTCCGGCCGGCCAACGGCCAGCTCGAAGCCTTCACGGCGCATGTTTTCGATCAGTACCGACAAATGCAGTTCGCCCCGACCGGAGACGCGGAATTTGTCGCCATCATCGGTGTCTTCGACCCGCAGCGCGACATTGTGCAGCAGCTCTTTATTCAAGCGGTCGCGAATCTGGCGGCTGGTGACGAATTTGCCTTCTTTGCCCGCAAACGGCGAGGTGTTGACCTGGAAGGTCATGCTCACGGTCGGTTCGTCGATGGTCAGCGGCGGCAGCATTTCGACCGTATCCGGGTCGCAAATGGTGTCGGAGATGTATAGCGGATCCAGACCGGAGAACACGATGATGTCGCCGGCCTGCGCCTCGGGCACTTCCACCCGATCCAAGCCATGGAAGCCCATGATTTGCAGCATCCGCCCCGAGCGCACCGCGCCTTCGCGGTCCATCACCCTCACCTGGGTGTTGGTTTTGACTTTGCCGCGCTTGATGCGACCAATGCCGAGCACGCCCATGTACGGGTTGTAATCGAGGCTGGAGACCTGCATTTGGAACGGGCCGTCCACATCGACATCCGGTGCGGGCACATGATCGACAATCGCTTGGAACAGCGCGGTCATGTCGCCTTCGCGCACGCTGTCCTCCAGACCGGCGTAACCGTTCAGCGCCGAGGCGTAGACAATCGGGAAATCGAGTTGCGCATCGCTGGCGCCCAGTCGATCGAACAGGTCGAACACTTGATCGACCACCCACTGCGGCCGCGAGCCGGGGCGATCGACCTTATTCACCACCACGATCGGCTTCAAACCGTGTTCAAACGCTTTTTGCGTCACGAAACGGGTTTGCGGCATCGGGCCATCGACCGCATCCACCAGCAACAGCACCGAATCGACCATCGACAGCACGCGCTCGACTTCGCCGCCGAAATCGGCGTGGCCGGGGGTATCGACGATGTTGATGCGGTATTGCTCGCCGGCCGGGCTCGTCCAACGAATCGCGGTGTTTTTCGCCAGAATCGTAATGCCGCGCTCTTTTTCGATGGCGTTGGAATCCATCACCCGCTCGCCGGTATCGGCACGGGCATCGAGCGTGCCCGACTGTTGCAGCAGCTTGTCAACCAAGGTGGTTTTGCCGTGGTCAACGTGGGCGATAATCGCGATATTCTTCAGGTTGTTGTTTTTCATGGATTTTGCCGCAAAACGCGGCCAGCAAGTAAAAATAAGGCGCACAGTGTACCGGGCTTTGCCGACAAAGGCATGACGCTTTTTTGCCGCGCCCGGCGGTTGAGCGTTGAAAATCTTCGATCAATGGCTAGACTGCCACATCCTTTGCAGCCGTCTCGACCCTGTCATGCACACCACCCGCCTGATTCTGATCGGCCCCATGGGCGCCGGAAAAAGCACCATCGGCAAAATGCTGGCGCATCAACTGAATCTGCCGTTTCTTGATTCGGACAAAGAAATCGAGCAGCGCACCGGCGCGACAATCCCGCTGATTTTTGAAATTGAGGGGGAAGCCGGATTTCGGGATCGGGAAGTCTCCGTCATCGAGGAAATTACCCGTCATACCGGCTGGATTCTCGCCACCGGCGGCGGCGCGATTCTTCGCCCGGAAAACCGGCGGCTGTTTGCCGAACGGGGCTTCGTCGTCTACTTGCACGCCAGTGTGCATCAACAGGCGGAGCGCACGGCAATGGACACCCAACGCCCGTTGCTGCAAACCCCGGATCGGATCGGCAAATTGCGCGAACTGATGACCCAGCGCGAACCCCTCTACCGAGCGGCGGCGGATTTCATCGTCGAAACCGCCAACAAAACCCCCAGGATGGTGGTGGACTTAATCAAACAGCGGCTGGACGACGCGGCCTAACAGCCTGTTAAACAACGCCGTTCAACCTCCATCCTATCGGGATATGACGGTGCGATGCACCGACCCTCGAATTCCGCACACCCAACCCCAGCCCTCCCCCATCAAGGGGGAGGGAGGGAGGCAATGAGTTCAGCATTTGCCAAACCTTCGGTTTTGCCTCCGCCCGGTGATTTATTCCGCCTCGCCCCAATCCCGACAGGTGGGCAGCGCGCAACTGCCGCGCCGTTGCGGGCGTTTTTTCTCCGGCAAATCGTCATACAGCCGATCACGCAGTTCCAGAAAAAAAGCCTCGATCAGCGGCAACGGTGCCACCGTGACCTTCGCAATGGTGCGTTGGTAGATTTTTTCTGAGCTTTGCCGAATCTCGTCAATCAACGGCCAAGCGCGCGGCGCGAGCTGAATAATCTTGCAGCGCCGGTCGGTTTCGCTGTGTACCCGCTTGACCCATTCATCGCGCGATAACCGATCGAGCATCGCCACCAAAGACGGCCCTTCCACCCCGAGCGCGTCCGCCAATTCGGATTGAATCATGCCATCGGGGTGCATCGCCAAAGTCGCCAGCGTGCGCCATTTGGCTTGACTCAAGCCGTGATGCGCCAGCTCGGTGTCCATCAGTTGCCGCCACAATTGCGTGACGCGCAGCATCAGGATCGGCATGCGGTCTTCGACACAGATATTTAATTGCGGATCGTCAGACATTCTTCACCCACGGCGACCGCTCAAGCGCGGCTTGAGCGACTCGGCCAAAATAACAATTAGCCAATAAACAGTTTAGCCCATTTAAGGACTCAGGACGGCGGGAGAAATTCCCCCACCCCGACTACATCCGCTCACGCGGATCTTCCGCCTTATGCCGCACCGCATCGAAAAACTCCGCCGTCAGCCCGGCAACGGCCGCCTGCGCCGATGCGCGCATCCGATGCCACAGGGTTTGCGGCGGCCTTTTTTGTACCCGAACAAACCGGCGCGCCGCCAGCCGTTGATGAATCCACGCATCGCTCGTGGCCAATTCATCCACCAAATTCAGCGCCAGCGCCTGTTGGCCAAACCAGTACTCGCCGGTGGCAACCACGGTTAAATCCAAGGCGGGGCGATGCTGGCGCAAAAAATCTTTAAACAAATCATGGGTTTCATTGAGCTGAGCGCGGAATTTCTCACGCCCCTCCTCGGTATTTTCGCCCAGCATCGTCAGGGTGCGTTTGTATTGACCCGCCGTGTGCAATTCAATATCAATTTCATGGCGCTGCAACAGGCGGTGGACATTGGGCAACTGCGCCACCACGCCAATCGAACCCACCACGGCAAACGGCGCCGCCACGACATGATCCGCCACCGCCGCCATCATGTAACCACCACTCGCCGCGACGGTATCTACCGCCACTGTGAGCCGAATCCCCGCATCGCGCAGGCGCACCAACTGCGCCGCCGCCAAGCCATATGCCGTCACCAGCCCGCCCGGACTTTCCAGCACCAACAGCACCTCATCTTCCGCCGGGCGCGCAACGCCGATCACCACCGAAATTTCCTCACGCAGGGCCGCCACCGCCGTAGCGCGCAAGTCTCCGGTGAACGACAACACAAAAGTATGCGGTGGCTGAGTCGTCGATTTGCCCCGCGCTTTCTCGGCGGCGGCCTGCTGCTTGCAGCGAGCTTTCCAGCTTTTGGCATCCATAATCTGCTCCGCCAACGCATTTTCCTGCGACTGCGCCGCTTCATTCAGGGATTCAAACTGCCAACTGCCCCCGCGACGACCCCGCCCGCGTGCCCGCGCCACCACGACCCCGATGGCGATGACCAAGAGCAACAGCGTCAGCATTTGTGCCCAAAACAACCCGTACTGCGCCCAAAAACCCATCGCTGCCCCCTGCCGAAAACTGAAAGTGCGCGGCAGTATACCGGGCAAGTCCTTGAATTCATGCTCGATCGATTAAATGCATACCCTATTCGAAAGTCCCGCGCGAACGGTGCATCGCGTCAAATCGCTCACTAGAATGCTCAACATCTGTGCAAATTCAGGAAATGCTGATCATGTCACTCAAAAAGTTTTCGCTTTGGGCTTTGATGCTCGCCTTCGGGCTCGGGCTCGCTGCGGCGGGCGGGTTGCAAACCGCTGAAGCCAAGCGCATTGGCGGCGGCAGCAACATCGGGCAGCAAAAACAAAACCTCAGTCGGCAGGCGACGCCGCCCGCCGCTGCGCCGGCGCCAGCCGGCTCGGCCAGTGCGCCCGCCAAAGCCGCACCGAACGGCAACCGCTGGCTGGGCCCGCTGGCCGGTCTCGCCGCCGGCGGCCTGCTTGCCGCGCTGTTTTTTGGCGGCGCCTTCGACGGCATGACGCCCGCCGACTTCATCATTATGTTGATTTTGGGTGTCGGGGCATTTTTCCTGATCCGTGCCCTACGGCAAAAATCCCGCGCCAATGCCCCGGCCTATGCCGGTCACCCGTCGGAGTTGGCTCAAGCGCGCACCGCTGGCAAATTCAGCACCATGACCGGCAGCACTTCGCCGACGCCCTTGGCGCAGGTGCCGGCATGGTTTCAAGAAGCGCAATTTACTGAGGCCGCCAAATCCCATTTCACGAATTTGCAAAAGTCTTGGGACAGCAATGACATGGAAGCGATGCGCGAATACTTCACGCCGGAGCTGTTCAGCGAATTGGCGCAAGAGCGGGCGCGCATGGGCGATGAGTTCACCGTCACCGAAGTACAGTCTTTGGATGCCCAACTGCTGGATTTAAGCCGCGAACACGGCGATGTCGTCGCCTCGGTGCTGTTCCAAGGTTCCGTGCGGGAAAATTACGGCCAGCCGGAAACGGTTGCGGAAGTTTGGCATGTGCGCCACCCGGCGGACTCTGCCCACGGGGATTGGTTGATCTCCGGCATTCAGCAATATCATCATCTCGTGCATTAATTCCCGCCCACTGAACCATTCGGCGAGAGATAAAAAAACCGGCGCAGTGCCGGTTTTTTTGTTGCCTTATTTTTAGCAGGTTATTTTATTGAACCCTCAACGGCGCGGCTCATGCGGTCGCACCCGATCCGCCAGTTTATCCAGCACGCCATTGATGTAGCGATGGCCGTCGGTCGCGCCATACAGCTTCGCCATTTCGACGGCTTCATTAATCGCCACCGCGCGCGGAATATCCGGCGACTCCATCAATTCGAACGCGCCGAGCCGCAAAATCGCGTGTTCGATCGGATCGAGCTCTGCCAAGGGACGGTCCAACAACGGCGCAAAGCTTGCGTCAATCTGGCTGCCGTTTTCGCTCACGCCCCGCACGATGTGCCGAAACAGGGCGAGATCGACCTTGAGCATGAACGGGTCTTCGAGAAACTGCGCTTCCAGTTGATCGGGCGGGGTGAAGTTCATCAACTGCTGATACAACGCCTGCACCGCGCGTTCGCGCGTCCAACGCCAGCGCTTTTTATTGGACGGGGGACGGGTGGGATAATGCCGCCCGCCGCTTTTTTCCGGGGCTGCTGCTGCCGACACCGTCTCGTCCGGCGTGACCTGAGTGCCCTCCTCCGGCGGCTCCGGTGCCGTTTCCCAAGGCACCTCGCCCAAGCGCGTCACGATTGTGCATCCAGCTGCTTGAGCAGATTCACCATTTCGATGGCGGTCGCCGCCGACTCGGCGCCTTTGTTGCCCGCCTTGGTGCCTGCGCGCTCGATGGCCTGCTCGATGGTGTCCGTCGTCAACACGCCAAAAATCACCGGAATGTCGTAATCCATGCCCACGGCGGCGATGCCTTTGGCCGCTTCGCCCGCCACGAAATCGAAATGCGCGGTTGAACCCCGAATCACGGCGCCCAGGCAAATCACGGCATCGTAGCGCTCGCTCGCCGCCAATCGCTGCGCGATCAAGGGGATTTCATACGCGCCCGGCACTTTGACAACCGTGATGGCCTCTGTGGGCACGCCGTGGCGTTTGAGGGTATCGAGCGCGCCTTCGGTCAGCCGATCGACGATAAACGCATTCCAGCGCGTGGCCACGAGGGCGAAACGCACGCCTTCCGGCGCGGTTAAACCGCCTTCGATGAGGGTAGGAACTGTCGCAGTCATGAAGAAACTCCCGCCGAATGATCGGCCTCGTCATACAGGTAATCAACCACCTCAAGACCGTATCCGGCCAAGGCATGAAATCGTTTGGGTGCGCTCATCACGCGCATGCGCTGCACGCCCAAGTCGATCAAAATTTGTGCGCCCACGCCGTAGGTTCGCACATGATCGCCCGCCGGCTGGGCGGCGGCCTCGGGGTGCTGCCAATGGGTGAGTTGCTGCGCGATGACGGCTTCGTCCACCGGCGGACGCAACAGCACCGCCACGCCCGTCGGCATTTGCGCCAAGCGCACCAGCACATCGGGCAGCGGCCAACCGCAGTCTCGTCCCAGCGGATTGAGCAAATCGCAGAGCGGCTGATGCACATGCACCCGCACCGGCACAGGCTGATCGGGCGTGGGTTCGCCGCGAACCAGCGCCAGATGCACTTGCCCGCTGGAATGATCTTGGTAGGAAAACAAGCGGAATTCGCCGGACGGCAGGTGCAGCGGCATCTCGCTGAGCCGCTCAATCGAGCGCTCGTGCTTCATGCGATAGCGAATCAAATCTTCGATCGAGCCAATTTTCAGCCCGTGGGTGGCGGCGAATTGCTCCAGATCGGGGCGACGCGCCATGCTGCCGTCTTCGTTCAGCACCTCGACGATCACCGACGCCGGTTCTTTCGCCCCGGCGAGCCGCGCCAAATCGACCCCCGCTTCGGTATGGCCGGCGCGGGTCAACACCCCGCCCGCCCGCGCCATCAGCGGGAAAATATGCCCCGGCTGAACGATGTCGGTCGGTTTGGCCTCTGGCGCGACCGCCGCTTGCACCGTGCGGGCGCGGTCGTGGGCAGAAATGCCCGTGGTCACGCCTTCCGCCGCCTCGATGGACATCGTGAACGCGGTCGAAAACGCCTCGCGGTTTTGCGTCACCATCAGCGGCAATTTGAGCTGCTGGCAGCGCTGCTCGGTCAGCGTCAGACAAATCAGCCCGCGCCCAAAACGCGCCATAAAGTTGATGTCTTCCGGGCGGGCTTTTTCCGCCAGCATCAACAAATCACCTTCGTTTTCGCGGTCTTCGTCATCAACGATGATGACCATCCGCCCGGCGGCCAACTCGTCGAGAATTTCGTGAATGGGGCTGAAGCTCATGCGGCGATCCGGCAACAATCAAAA
>DYMR01000017.1:15311-16844 GCA_020721485.1 Halothiobacillus neapolitanus
AATGATTCAAACCAACCATGCGGCGAGTTGTCCGCTGCGGCGCACGGGTTTGTTGAGCGCATCGGCGAATACGGCTTCGCCTCGGGCATCGGCGCTCAGCAGGGTGAAGCGCGTGCGGGCGCGGGTGATGGCGGTGTAGATGAGTTCGCGGGTGAGCACGGGGTTCGGTGCCGGCGGCAGCACCAAGAGGCTGTGGTGGTATTCCGAGCCTTGGGCTTTGTGGACGGTGAGGGCAAAGGCGGTTTCGACGGCGGGCAGCCGTTGCGGATTGAGCCAGCGCAGCGTATCGCTGCCTTCGTCATAGAACACCGCCCGCAAGGCGCCGCTGGCCGATGGATCGGCTAACACCAGGCCGACATCGCCATTGGCCAAGCCCAGCGTGGCGTCGTTTTGCGTGACGAGGATGGGGCGCCCAGCAAACCACGCGCCCGCCGCGCGCCGGGGCAGGTGGATCACAGATTGACGGGCAAAATATCCGGTGAGGTATTCGTTGATGCCGTCCACGCCGTGGGCGCCTTCGCGCACGGCGCAGAGGATTTGGCTCTGGCGCATGGCGGAAAAGACCGATTTTGCCCAATCGCGGATGGCCGGTTCGCCGGTGTGTTCGGGAGGGCAGCCCGCCGCCGCGTGGCTGAGCCACGGGTAAATGTCGGCCTCGGCCATCGCCCGCAGCGCGCTTCGGCGGTCGTCGTCTACCCGCCACGCCAGCCCGGCTTGCGCATCGAAGCAGCGCATCGCCGTGGCCGTCGCGCCCGCATTCACCGCCGTCGCCAACTGTCCCAAGGGGCTATTCGCGCCGAAGCGGTGGCTGTACCGCAAGGTCAAACAGGCATCGGCCAAACCGGGCTGCGAAGCGGCGGGGTGAGTTTCGGCGGGTAGTTCAGCCCCCGTGGCGGCGCTGAGCCAAGCCCGCGTGGTGGGGTGATACCCGTGGCGCGCTGCGGCGTTGGCGATGTCGCCCAGCACGGCGCCGGGTTCCACCGAGGCGAGTTGGCCGGCATCGCCAAGCAAAATCAAGCGCGCACCGGGCGCGAGCGCCGCAAGGGTTTGCGCCATCAAGCCCGCGCCGATCATCGAGGCTTCGTCGATGACCAGCACTTCGAGGGGCAAGGGGTTGGCTTCGTCGTGCCGAGGCGGGCGATTGGGTTTGAGCCCGAGCACGCGGTGCAGGGTGCTGACGGTCTGGGGCAGGTGGTTGGCCAATTCTGGAAACTCGCGGTGCAGCGGCGCGAGCAGCGCGGTGAGCTGCCCCGCCATTGATTCGCGCAGGCGGGCGGCGGCCTTGCCAGTCGGCGCGCACAGCGCCATGCGCAACGGCGGCAAGCCATCGCTGGCCGTCATCGCTTGCAGCAGAATCAACACCTTGAGCACGGTGGTGGTTTTCCCCGTGCCGGGTCCGCCCATGATGACGGTCAGCCGTTGGCCGAGCGCGAGGGCGCAGGCGCGTTGTTGATCCAAAGACTGCGCCTCGGCATCGACGAACAAACGCGTCAGCCAATGCCGCACGGTGGGCGCGGTCGCCGGATCGGCCTG
>DYMR01000205.1 GCA_020721485.1 Halothiobacillus neapolitanus
CGGCGGCGCACCGGTGAATCTCGCGGGGAAGCTCGCCCGAATTTTCCTGCATTCGAAAATCACCGCACTCATCATGATTGCGCTGACCTTGTTCGGCGTGATGGCGTTTTTCATCACGCCCCGGCTGTATAACCCAGAAATCGTTGTACCCGGCGCGCAAATTCTGGTGCAACGCCCTGGCAACAGCGCGGAACAAATTCACGAACAGGTCGTGCGCCCGCTGGAAGCCATCATGGCCAGCATCAAAGGGGTCGATCACACCTACGGGTATTCCGTGAATGACATGGGCATCGTCACGGTGGCGTTCAAAGTCGGCAGCGATGAAGAACGCAGCCTGCTGCTGCTGTACAACCAATTGAGCCGGAACATGGACCGGCTCCCGCCCGGCACCAGCCAACCGCTGGTAAAAAGCATCGGCATTACCGATGTGCCGGTCATGACCATCAGCTTAAGCTCGGCCAAAATGGATGGCGTGGCGTTGCGCGATCTGGGCGAACGCATGCTGGATCAATTGCAATCCATTCCCGATGTCGGCAACAGCAGCGTGATCGGCGGCCAGCGCTCGATCATGGCGATTGATATTGATCCGCAGAAGCTGGCGAGTACCGGCATTGCGCTCAACACCATCATCGACCAACTCAAAGCCTCGAATGTGGTGCTGCCGGCAGGCCACCTGACCAGTCAGAATTTGGAAACCCGCTTGCGCGTTAACGCCGCGTTTTCCAGTGTGCAAGATTTGGGCGAAATCATCATCGGCGCGCATCAAGGGCGGCCCGTGTTTCTGCGCGAGGTGGCGACCATTCAACGCACCGCCGAGCGCAACGATCAATACTCCGAGTTCGGCTTTGGCGCGGGCAACGCACAAGGTCAAGTGCCCGGATTGGATCATCCCGCCATTGCCATCGCCATTGGCAAACGCGCGGGCGCCAATGCCGTCACCGTCACCCAGCGCGTGCTGGAAAAACTCGCCGTGATCGAGCAGCAAATGGTGCCGCACGATGTGTCCGTCGTCGTCACCCGCGATTACGGCAAGCGCGCGGATGATGCCGTCAATCTACTGATGGAGCACTTGGTGATTGCCGTGCTCGTCGTGCTCATCATTCTGTTCTTCTTCCTCGGCTGGCGGGAAGCGCTGATCGTGACCCTGACCGTGCCGCTCACCCTGTTTGTGGTGCTGGGCGTCGGCTGGATGATCGGCCAAACCATCAACCGTATCTCGTTGTTCGCCTTGATTTTATCGCTCGGGCTATTGGTCGATGCGGCCATCGTTGTGATCGAAAATATCCACCGACACATTCATGAAGCCAAAGAAGCCTCGTTTGGCGAGTTGCTGGTGCGCGCCACCAACGAAATTGGCAATCCCACCAACATTGCCACCATCGCCGTGATTTTCGCGTTCATCCCGATGGCGTTTGTCACCGGCATGATGGGGCCGTTCATGCTCCCGATCCCGATCAATGTGCCCATCGCCATGATCGCCTCGCTGCTGCTGGCCTACATCGTGGTGCCGTGGGCGTCCTATCTTTGGCTGCGCGGCAAGGCCAGCAAGCAAATGGCGGTGGCCGCCGCCCATGCGCACGAGCCGCCCAAGCCGGATTTATTGCAAGTTGGCTATACCAAGGTGATTACCCCGCTGCTGGGCAACCGCTGGCTGTCGTTGGGCTTTCTCTTGTTTGTTCTCGGCCTGATGATCGCCTCGATGGTTATGCCGGCCTGGCAATTCCTGCGGCCTGCGGGCATGAATGGGCCGCTCAGCGCCGGGGGCGTGAGCCTGAAAATGCTGCCGGAAGGCAATGTCAGCACTTTTGTGCTCGAAGTGAGCGCCCCGGCAGGCACCGCACTGGATGATACCGGTCGCGTGGTGCAAGCCGTGACCCGCGTGCTGGCGCAAAGCCCTTATGTGACTAATTATCAAAGCTTTGTTGGCCGAACCGCACCCTTAACCTTCGCCGGCATGGTGCGCGGCGACATGATGCGCGAAGGCAGCAACATCGCCCAGATTCGCGTGAATTTGGTGCCGCTGCACGAGCGGCCGGACACCGAAATCGTGGCCGAGAAAATCTGGCATCAGCTCGAAACGGTTCGCACGGCGGCGCAGCCGATTCTGGTCAAACTGTATCTCACACCACCGGGGCCGCCGGTTCGCGCGCAAATTTTGGCGCGGATACACGGGCCGGACTATGCCGAATTGCGCCGCATTGCCGCTCAGGTGAAATCTCGCTTCGGCGATGTCTACGGCATGATTAATGTGGATGACAGCATCACCGCCACCGCGCCGGAATATCTCATCGAAGTGGATCGTCAAAAGGCGATGCTCTCCGGCGTGGCACCGGCGCAAATCGCGGAACTGATTCATACTTATGTTGAAGGCACCACCGTCGGCTCGTTGCACGAAGCCAGTTCCGCCGAACCGGTGAATATCGTGTTGCGCCTGCCGCAGGCGGATCGCACCTCGATTCAGCAAATCCGAGACCTCACCATCAGCGGCGCGGGCGGCAAGCAAATCCCCTTGGGCAGCTTGGTCAACATCGTCAAATCCAGTGTCGCCAAACCGATTTTGGATCAGGATCAGCACCCGGTTGTGTATGTCCAAGGCGACTTGCTCGGTAGTTCGCCGGTGTACGCCACCCTAACGCTCAACCAGTGGCTCGATGACATGAAACTCAACGGCCATGTCACCCTCACCACCGCGAATTTGGGCTTTGTCGATCAATCGCCGAACGATCTGGATCGCTACCAGCTCCTGTGGGGCGGCGACATGCGGCTCACCCTGGATGTGTTCCGCGATCTGGGTGCCGCCTTCATCGTCGCCCTGGTGTTTATCTACCTGCTCTTGGTGGCGTACTACCAATCCTTCATGCTGCCGGTCATCGTGATGGGCGCCATTCCGCTCACCTTGGTGGGGATTTTCCCCGGCCACTGGCTGTTCAACATGCCGTTTAATGCCACCTCGATGATCGGGTTCATCGCGCTGGCTGGTGTGGTGGTACGAAATTCCCTGCTGTTGATCGACTTTATTTTGGAATACCGCAAAGAAGGGTTCGCCCTGAAGGAATCCGTCATCACCGCCGGCGCCGTTCGTTTCCGCCCGATCCTACTCACCGCACTGGCAATTATTTTCGGCTCCGCCGTGATGGTGAGCGATCCGGTATTCGGCGGCTTGGCGGTGTCGTTGATTTTCGGCACCTTGGCTTCCACCCTGCTGACCTTGATCGTCATTCCAATCATGTACTACTTCTGGCAGCTCGATACCCAAAAACGCCAAGCGAAACAGGCGAGTTTGGCTACGGACTGATCCCCGCACCGCCGCTGAATCGGTAGCTCGCTTTAACAGGCTGTTGAAAAATGCTTTCAACAGCCTGTTAATGCAAGCCAAGGATG
>DYMR01000018.1 GCA_020721485.1 Halothiobacillus neapolitanus
ATCAACCGCCCACCGCCGCCGATCCGGCACCGGTATCCGTGTTGCAATGCACCGCAGAATCCGCCAGCCACGAGCGCGTCACCGGTGAAGGCGACGACCGTTGCCGCATCACCGGCGATGACTGGTCGGTCAGTGGCCGCATTACCGGCACCGCCGGTCAATCGGCCAAAGGTCGGAATCCGTCCCTCCGTGGGCAAGCCGCCGCCGGATTGGTTGCACGAAACGCGCAAACCAACCGCGAAGTGGTTCGTCCCGAACCGCCCAGCTCAAAAATCACTGGCAGCAGTGGCAATGATGTCTCCGGCTCATTGATCACCTACTCCGGTGGGGCTCGGGGCTAAGGGTCAGGTAGGCGCATAGATGAACACGAAACCCGCAAACCGTCGCCCACTCTCCAGCTCGCTGGGCAAGCGTGCGCCGGTGGGTTTGGGTCATAAGGTGCAACCTCGGCTGGATTTGGTCGAGTCGTACTCGGCTCAACCCATCCGCCCGGTTCTCGACTCACGGGAGCACGAACCGCCGCATCACGCCAACCCGCGTTATGAGCGGCACCCCGCGTGCAGCACCTTGCCGCAGGCTTCTTGCCGTCATCCCTTGACCGATTTGGCGGCCAACACCCAACTCGGCCAGTGTGAAGACACCGTCAAAGGCCGCTTTGACCGCATCGTGCCGTTCTTGCGCACGGTGGCGGGCATCGCGACCGGCGTGGAATATGTCACGCGGGTACAAGAATTGGCGCAATCCTCGCTCGGGCACACCTTCCCGGAAGGCTTGCTCAGCGACAACTGGATTAACGGCCACAACCTCAAGGGGCTGTTCGGCTACGCCGCATTCAAAGCATTGACGGCGGCCACCGAGCAGTTTTCCCGACGCATTAAACACGAGCAGGAAGATGCCGATTCGGCGATTGGTTTCCTGCTTGATTGCGGCTTTCATGCCATCGACATCAGCCCCTGCGCGGATGGCCGACTCAAAGGCTTGTTGCCGTATATTTTACGCTTGCCAATGTCGGCCTTTACCTTCCGCAAAGCGTATGCCGGCGCGCTGTTCGACATCGAAACCGATGTGCAGCAATGGCAATCCATCGAGCTGCGTCGGTTCCGCGAAGGTGCGCCGAATTTTGCCGATGCCGCCACGCGGTATCTAAAAATCGCGGTATATCACTTCAGCACCTCCGATCCGACGCACGAAGGCTGCGCCGCGCACGGCAGCAACGACCATGCCGCGCTCGAAGCCGCACACAACCGGCTGATCGGCCTGCGCCAGGCGGTTGAAAACGCGTTCTGCTGCGGTGCGAGCATCGAAACCCTGTTGATTGGGGTCGATACCGACACCGATTCGATTCGTCTGCACATTCCCGACAGCGAGGGCGCCCTCAACGGGCATCGGTTTGTCGATAGCGCCGCGCTGTACGCCCAAACGCTGGGGATGGACGCGGAGCATGCACTGCTGGCCGTCCATGAAGCCATCCGCAACGCCAGCAGCCGCGACGGCTGGGCGAAGGGGCATGGCGGGCCGCACGAAGGCATGCAACGCTTCCTCGCGACCTTGCTCATCAACAACTTGTCGCAAATTGATTATGTCGTCCACCGCTGCGGCGGGCGGTATCCGCTGCACGACATTGGCCATGCCGAACGCTTCATCAGCGCGGGCGATGGCTTCGACGAAGTGCAGATTCGCAATCTCGCGTATTACGCCCATTTGCACACCGTGGAAGAAAACACGGCAGACATCGATGTCGGCATCAAGATTTTCAAAAAACTCAATGTCGCCCGTGGCTTGCCGATTCCGATCGCCATTCATTACCGCTACGACAGCAATGTGCCGGGCGCCCGCGATCGCGCAGTCGAACGGGCGCGGCGCGTGCGGACAGCGATTGCCGATCGTCACCATGAATTGTCTGCCGCTCAGCTCTTGCAGTTCCGCCTGAGCGTGCAAGATCGCCCGATTGGCAGCCCGATTGAAGAGGTGCCCAGCGCATGAGGATCATGCAAGTCGTGAAAACGCTGGTGTCCACCAACCGCGTCGCCGACATGGGTCACAAGCCCCTGTTGGTGGTGCAAGAGAAAGCCGGTGGCCCCGTACAAATCGCGGTCGATGCCATTGGTTGCATCCCCGGCGATTGGGTCATGGTGGTCGGCTCCTCCGCCGCGCGGGAAGCGGCAGGCAGCAAGAGCTATCCCTCGGATCTCACGATCATTGGGATTATCGACCAGTGGACGCCGAGCTGATGGAAATCATGCGCGTGCGTTCGGATCTGATCGTGACGCGCCGCCATCCCGGCTTGATGAATGTTTCGCTGCGGGTGCTGGAAGATCGCAGCGGCAAAATCAGTGTGGCCTGCGATCCGGTCGGCGTGCCGCCGGGGAAATGGGTGTTCACGATCAGCGGCTCCGCCGCGCGGTATGCGGTCAAGGACTATGACACGCTGATTGATTTGGCGATCGGTGGAATCATCGATCAATGGGAAGAAGCGTAACCGTTGGCTTCAACGGCAATTGAATTGGTCTTTAACGAGGAGAGGAAAAATGGCAGCTGTAACAGGTATTGCTCTGGGTATGATCGAAACGCGTGGTCTGGTTCCGGCGATTGAAGCCGCTGATGCCATGACCAAGGCAGCGGAAGTTCGTCTGGTGGGTCGTCAATTCGTTGGCGGCGGTTATGTCACCGTGCTGGTTCGTGGTGAAACCGGTGCGGTGAACGCAGCAGTTCGTGCAGGCGCTGATGCCTGCGAACGAGTCGGTGACGGTTTGGTCGCGGCGCACATCATTGCCCGCGTTCACTCTGAAGTCGAAAACATCCTGCCGAAGGCGCCGCAAGCCTAAGGTCAGGAGATTGAGGCCGGGTCGTGTCGTCTCCGGTCATTGGTGTAAGTGACAGCTTAGGAGTTATTCAAATGGCTGATGTAACGGGTATTGCTCTGGGTATGATCGAAACGCGTGGCCTGGTTCCGGCGATTGAAGCCGCCGATGCCATGACCAAAGCAGCCGAGGTTCGCCTCGTAGGTCGTCAATTCGTCGGTGGCGGTTATGTCACCGTTCTGGTTCGTGGCGAAACGGGCGCGGTCAACGCGGCCGTTCGCGCCGGTGCCGATGCATGCGAGCGCGTGGGTGATGGCCTGGTGGCTGCCCACATCATCGCCCGTGTGCATTCAGAAGTAGAAAACATCCTGCCGAAGGCTCCGCAAGCCTAAGTTCAGGAACACCTAAGACGGCACGCTTCGGCGGCCTTGGCGCCGCCGATACCGTCTACCTAATTCCTTCGGTTCGCATCGTGCGGGCTGATTTGATTGAAGAATAAGAGGAAGCATCATGGCAACACCGCATGGCATCGCCCTTGGGATGATCGAAACCCGTGGACTCGTCCCCGCCATTGAAGCCGCAGACGCCATGACCAAAGCCGCCGAAGTGCGCTTGGTCGGTCGTTCATTCGTCGGCGGTGGCTATGTCACCATTCTGGTGCGTGGCGAAACCGGCGCGGTCAACGCCGCCGTTCGCGCCGGTGCCGATGCCTGCGAGCGCGTGGGCGATGGCCTGGTGGCTGCCCACATCATTGCGCGCGTGCATTCCGAGGTCGAAACCATTCTGCCCTCTGATCCGAGCCAAACCGCGCAAGCCTGGTGCGTCGCCAACCTGAATAACGGGGCGGCTTGATTCGTTCGGATCGACGCCCATGCGACCGCATCCACGCATCATTGGCTACCTGACGCGCGCCTTGGAGCATGAGCTCAACGCCGTGCAGCAATACCAAACGCGGGCGGCACTCACCGAATTGTGGGGGCTGCCCGATCTGGCCGCGCACTATCGTCAGGAAGCCATCGAAGAACTGGCTCATGCCGAACGGTTAACGCGCCAGCTCCTGTTGCTTGGCGTCGCCCCGACCGCACTGGCCCTAACCGCCGTGCGACCGGGTCGCGACCCCCAGGAAATGGCCGCGCTGTCCGCCGAAATGGAGCGCGCCGCCGTCCATCTGTACGACGACGCCTGTCAGTTTTGCCAACGAATCCGCGATCAAGAGCACTGGACATTATTCCAAGGCTTATTGAACGAAGAACTGGCCCATTTTCAGCAATATCAGGCCGCTGCCACCGGCAACGCCCCCTGATGCATGCAGAGTTGAGGAGTGAAGAGTCATGAGCACCGCCCAAACACTGCCGATTACCGTCGAAGGCTGGGATACCCGCAAGCTGCCCCCGCAACTGACGCGCCGCTTCACCTTTGAAAGCTACGCGCAAACGCGGCAATTTTTGGACGATCTGGCCGATCTGTCCGAAAAAAATGGCAACTACCCCAACCTGCACTTCGCCAAAGATTTTGTCACCGTGACCATTGCCGCCCCGGATGACGGTGCGCTCAATGCTGCCGAAGGCGAATTTGCCAGCCAGGTCAATGGCTTGGCTGCGCGCGTCGTCCAGGCTTAACGGATCAGACCCGAGGTTTGCCCATCATGGCCAAGGCTGCCTACACGATTGCACTCGCCAACCTCAAAGGCGGCTGCGGCAAAACCACCATCAGCACCAATCTCTCCGCTGCGCTCGCGGCGCGGGGCAGTGTCGGGCTGGTGGATGCCGACCCGCAAGGCGCCTTGCGCCATTGGGTGGATTGGCAACACACCGATCCGAACGATGCGCGCCTGCCCAAACTGTATGCCGAGCACGCTGATCCACTGGAAAATTTAAAAAGCGCTCAGCCGCAACACGATTTTGTGGTGGCCGATTGCCCGCCCTCGCTCGACATTGCGGTCACGCAACGGATGTTGGAGTTTTGCGATTTCGTGCTGGTGCCCGTGCTACCCTCCCCGCTGGATTTGTGGGCGAGTGCGCAAACGATTGAGGTCATCAACCAAGCGCGGGCGAAAAATCCCAAATTGCGTGCCGCGTTGGTGCTGAACCAAACCGAACCCAAAAGTGCCATGACCCGCGCCATGACGCAGGCCATCGCCAAACTCAACACTCCGGTGCTGGCGACCTCGGTTCGCCGTCGCGCGGCGTATCGAAATGCTGTGGTGGAAGGCGTCAGCGTCTTTCAACTGGGCAACCGTGGCCGGGAAGCGGCCAATGAAATCAACCAGATATTGATTGAGGTAGTACCGAAATGAGCACGCTTGAAAGCAAACTGAGCGCGAGTATCGCCGCCGAAAAACCCGCCGCTGCCGCCCCCGCGCCAGCCAAACCTGTCGCTGCCGCCGCCCCCGCTGCGGCCAGCAAGCCGGCAGCAGCAGCCAAGTCCGCACCGGCAGCCGCTAAGCCTGCCGCCAAGCCGGCGGCTGCGCCGAAAGCCCCAGCGGTGTCTGCGGACGACAACCAATCCCCGCTGCACGACCCGAGCACCCACCCGCGTCGGGTGTGGCCGGACTAATCCTGCACGGCGGATAACCTCATCATGGCGGTAGGCATCGAACAACACCAAGAGCTGTTGGATCGTCTGAGCCCGGCGGTTGCCGAAGTGCTCACGGCGAACTGGCAGGAGCTTTCCCGCGCCTTCAGCCCCTTGGGCCATCAGGCCGTGCTGGAAAGCATCGCCAACCTCGACGCCTTGGGGCGCGGGGATGAGCTGGTGATTGCGTTCATTGAATCCTCGTCCATTGTCGCCCGCGAAGTGGGCGAGCAGTCGGCGTTCGATCTGCTCTCGACCGTCATCAAAATGTTCTCCAAAACCAGTGGTTCGGTGCTGGCACAGGTGTTCCGCTCCGCGCCGATTGCCGCGCTGCGGCTGGCCGAAGCGGATCTGTTCAACGCCTATTTGTCGTTGCTCGATCACTTGGCGGCTAAAGCGCCGCGCGCCCTGCGCCCCATGCTGGGACGCATTGAAGAGCTGCTCGGGTTTTTGACCCTGGGCGGCTTGCGCCGTTGGATCACTTGGGGCATTCAAGCGCACCGCAATGATTTTGCCGCGCAAGAAGCCTATTTCAGCCTCGCCACGCCGGAATCGCAGGCCGTCATGCAGCGCGAACGGCGCGGCGTGCTGTTCGTGGATGTGCAACGCCGGCTGGTGATGTACCTGCGCGCCTTGTGGGGGCGGGATTTTCTGCTCCGCCCCACCTCGGGCGATTTTGAAACGCGCACCGGCTACAAACCGTTTCTGGATGAGCTGTTCATCAATCTGCCCGACGCTTTTGATGATTTCAAAGTGCCGGACGAAGAACCCGTCGGCGGCTTGTTGCTCTATCGTGCTGCCGCCGCGCATGCCGCCGCGCACCGCCTGTATTCGAGCCGCGACCCCTTGGCCAATGAAACCGATGCCCTGCAACGGCTGCTGATTGGCGCGCTGGAAGATGCCCGCATCGAGGCGCTGGCCATCGAAGATTTCCCCGGTTTGGCGCCGCTGTGGAACAACCTCCTCCGGCTGACCGTCGCCGCCCTGCCCGCCGATCAGCGCGGCCAGGATGGGCTGCGCGTGGGTGCGCTGCTGGATCGCTTGGCGCTGGCGCTCAACGACCCGGATGCGCGCGACGATCACCCCGTCATCCGTGCCGCGCGCCAAGGCTTTGCCGCCGCCCGCGACTCATTGCGCGAGGGGGCGAATCTGCGCGCACTGGGCTTGGCTCTGGCCGAACAAATTCAGGCGCTCAAACTGCCGTTTCAAGCCCGCATCGACCTACCGAGCAGCCCATACCGCGACGACAACCGCCTGTTGTGGGACAAGCCGGAGGCGGTCGATCAGGTCGCCCTCGGCCAAGACATCGGCAGCAAGCGCAAATATGTGAGCATGATGGAGATGATTCATGCGGTGGATGTGGAGTTCGCCACCGCCGAATCCGCCGATGAAATCTGGGTACTCGGCACCGAGTTGTACGACGACGACGGCACCACCTTCAACGAACAGTACGGCACGCCGCCGGTCGCCTCGCCGGTGCATTACCCGGAATGGGACTATCAAACCCAACTCGATCGCCCGCTGTGGACCACGCTGACCGAAAAGCGCCCGGTACTCGGCGATCCCGAACAGATCGACGCCATTTTGCAAGAGCACGCACCGATGGTGCGCCGCTTGAAATACCTGATTGAAGCCTTGCAGCCGCAGGGCGTGATTCGGCAGAAAAAAGTCGAAGATGGCGACGAAGTGGATGTCAACGCCGCGATTTATGCGATGACCGACATCCGCATGGGGCGCCAGCCCGATCCGCGCATTGGCATTCGCCGTCGGATTCAGGTGCGCGATTTGTCGGTCGTGCTGCTGATCGACCTATCGGAATCGACCAACGATCCGGTGCGCACCGGCGATGGCGAGAAAACGGTTCTCGGTTTGGCGCGTGAAGCCGCCGCGTTGCTGGGTGACGCCCTCGACCGAATCGGCGACCCCTTCGCCATTCACGGCTTCGATTCCAATGGCCGCACCGATGTCGAGTATTACCGCTTCAAAGATTTCGACGAGCGCTTTGGCGATAAAACCAAGGCGCGACTGGCCGGCATGACCGGGCAGCTCTCGACCCGAATGGGCACGGCGCTACGCCATGCCGGGCGGCTGCTGGATCAGCGCGCCAGCCAACGGAAGCTCATTTTGCTGCTCACCGATGGCGAACCCTCGGACAACGATGTCCGCGATCCGCAATACTTGCGCCACGATACCAAGCGCGTGGTGGAAGAATTACGGCGGCGGGGCGTGGAGACCTTCTGCGTCACCCTCGATCCGTATGCGGATGATTATGTGGAGCGCATTTTTGGCGCGAAGCATTACATGATTCTGGATCATGTCGCGCGGTTGCCGGAAAAACTTCCGGCGCTGTACCTATCGATGACGCGCTAATTCAGGCCAACGCCTGATCCAAAGCCTCAGCCTTCGGGTGGGGCTGAGTGTCGGTACGGCCTGAGTTCGCCTGGGTGGAGAACGAAGATGATTGAATTGCAATGGCTTGTCCCGTTGTTACCGCTGCTGTCTGCCGTTTTGGTTCATACCCTGTCGGGCAGTTTGGGCAAACGCGTGGCGCAACTGTCTGTCGCCTTCGGCACGCTCACCGTGTTGGTGGCCGCCATCGGCCTGTTTGGCTATTTCGGTCATACCGGCGGCGCCGTGTGGCAAGGCGGCTTTCTGCCCGGTGGCGCAGAATCGGGCGGTTTTTCGGGCTGGGGCAGCCTGCTGCATGACCCCCTGAGCCACATCATGTCGCTCGTGGTCGCTGGCATCAGCCTGATCGTGCATGTGTACTCGATTCGCTACATGAGCGAAGAACCCGGCTACGCGCGGTTCTTCGTGCTGCTCGATCTGATGACCGCCTCGATTCTGCTGATGGTATCGGCGGGCGATCTCGTCACCCTATTGATCGCCTGGCATTTGGTCGGCGTGTTCTTGTATTTCCTGCTCGGCCACAACACCGAATCCAAACCCGCGCAACGCTACGCATTCTGGACCTTCATCACCTACCGCATCGGCGATTTGCCGCTGGTGTTGGCCGCCGTGATTTTGTACCAGGCCTACGGCGTCATCGACTTCCCCACCCTGTTCGCGCGCATTGCCGAAAACCCGAACGCCACCACGGTATTCGGCATGCCGGTAACTACCACCACGGCGCTGCTGGTCGCGTTTTCGGCCTTTGCCAAATCGGCGCAATTCCCGCTGCACACCTGGCTGCCGTACACGATGGAAGGCCCGACGCCCGTCTCCGCGCTGATGCACGCGGGCATCGTCAACGCGGGCGGCTTCATCATCAATCGGTTCGCGCCGGTGTTCGTGCATGCCGATGGCGTGCTGCATCTGCTGTTCGTGGTGGGGCTGATTACCGCGCTGATCGGCTCGGTGCTGATGCTCACGCAAAACGACATCAAAAAATCCTTGGGTTATTCCACCATGGGGCAAATGGGTTTCATGGTGATGGAATGCGGCCTGGGCGCGTTTTCGCTGGCGATTTTCCACTTGATTGCCCACGGCCTGTTCAAGGGCACCATGTTCCTGAGCGCGGGCAATGTGATCGGCGAAGCGCGCCGCAGCGATGGCGTGCCGCACAACCCGCTCTACACCTTTTTAGTGGAACGCAAACCCGCCTCCGCCCGCCTGCCCTGGCTGATGATCGGGCTGGTCACGCTGGTCGTGCCGCTGGCGATTCTGATCCTCGCGCATTGGTTCGTGGCGGCGGATTTCTTCCAGAAGCAAGGCGCCATCGTGCTGCTGTTCTTCGGCTGGATTACCGGCGTACAAGTGCTGTTCGCCACCCATCGGCTCGATTCCAGCAACCCCATCCGGCTGATGGTGATGATTTTGCTGTCGTTCGCCCTGATCGTGGTCGGCTACACCGTGATCGGCCATGCGTTCGAGAACTTCCTCTACCCCGACGAGGCGTTCCGCAATGCGATTTACCACGCGGCGGGCATCGACACCGTCACCTTCGATGGACTGGTGCTGCTGCTGGCGCTGATCGTGGTCGGCGGCTGGCTGGCCAGCTACTTGAAAAGCCGCAACCGCAGCCTGTGGAGCGCGCGCTTCACCGGCCTGCAACTCGCGCTGTATTCGCTCATTTCGCGTGAATTTTATGTCGCGGATGTTTATGACCGATTGGCTTTGAGCCTGATCGCGCTGTCCAAGCGCCTGAATGTGATGCTGCGGTGGTACTGAGATGAACGGGTTCCTACTTCTATTGGCCGGGGTGTTTTTACCCCTCTTCCCCTTCAGCATGATCTTCAGCGCGGTGTTCGCCAAGCTGACGCATCCGGTTGCCCGCGTGTTGCTGCTCCTGCTCTGGCCGCAAGCCGGGGTGCTGCTGCTCGCCCACACCGGCTTGCCGCTGAATGCCGAATTTTTCGTCGGCTGGGCGGTCGCCACCTTCCTGCTCTACGCCTTGCGGCTGCTCTCGGTGCGCGATCTGTTCCAATGGAGCGGCATGCTGATGATCTCCGCCACCAGCCTGACCTGGCTGCTCGCCAGCACGACCACCGAACGCCTGCTCCTGCAACAGTTCGTGTTCTGGCTGACCGTCGCGCCGGTGTTCTTGGTGTTGCTGGCGACCGCGTTCCAAACCCGATTCGGCGCGGCCTATGCCGGCCTGCACACCGGCTTGGCACGGCGCCTGCCGAAGCTGTCCGCCTTGCTGGTATTCAGCGTATTCGCGGGCATGGCACTGCCGATTTTTCCGGCATTTTTCTCCCTACTCGGCCTGATGGTACAAAGCCCGGTTCAGTGGGGCGTTGCCGTCTTGCTGGGTTGGTTGCTCTGGACTTGGGCGGGCACACGGCTGCTCAATGGCTTCGTATTTGGCCCGCCCACGCCCATCACCGCCGAGGATTTGTGTCGCGGTAAAGCCTTGGCGATCGGCCTGAGTTTGATCGCCATCGTGGTGCTGAACTTGATCTGGACGGGGGTAAAACCATGAGTCACCTCACGCTGGGGCGGCGGCTGAAAATCCGCTCAATGATTCACATGGCGGCGGAACCGATTCCGTATTTTTGGCCGATGCGCACCTTCATTCACCACAACCCGCTGCACGGGCTGGAGCATCTGGAGTTTGAAACCGCCGTGCGGCAGGGCGAACAGCTCTTTCATGGCCGGGGGTTTTTATCGCGGGCGGAATACCAGCGCTACGATGCCGAAGGCCGCGTCTGCGAGGCCAGCCTCAAAGACGCCATCGCCCGTTTTCTGGCTGCGCCGCGCCCGAACCCACCCGCGCTCGACCTGCCGGGCATGGATTTGCCCGCCCTGCTGTTGCATCTGCTGAAAAAACAGCCGGAGCCCGTCACGAAGCCCCTACTGCTGAGCACGGCGGACGATCTGGCGCGCCGGCTGCACGACCCGTCCGCACCCATCGATCATGCGACCGACACCGATGGCCTGGCCGCCAGCCTGCATGCCGAATTTCCGCCGGAGCGCCCGCTGTACGAAGCCATCGATTCCCTGTTCGGCACCCAGATTGGCGACACCATCGACGAATTGATGATTAAAAGCCTGCTCGATTTCTTCGACGAAGGGCAATCGACCTGGCAAATGCCGCATCGGGAAAAAGGGCTGTTTTGGGCGTGGAGCGCGATTGCCAAGCGCAATGTGCGCTTCTTCCTGCGCGGCGTACACATTTGCAAAATCATCCGCAAAGACGCCACGCCCGAAGGCACCATCGACCACATTCTGACCGAACTCGGCTTGGCCGAAGAACACTGGCCGGCGTACATCACCCGCGAACTGACCCGTCTGCATGGCTGGGCCGGCTTTATCCGCTGGCGTTCGTCGAGCAAAAACTACCACTGGGCGAAAGAATTTCCGGCGGATCTGATCGACCTGCTCGCGATTCGGCTGGTGGTTGGCTTGGCGCTGATTCGGGAGCAAGCCCGTCGGCACAAGGTTCCGGGCAGCCTGCCCGCCCTGCACGCCTTCATCGACGAACACACCGCCGAATGCTACTTGCGCCACGCCTACCACAGCGGCACCGTGTTGCCCGCTTATGCCCACGCCGTCGATGACGCGCTGGCGCACCGGCACCCCAAGCACATCAACCGCATTTTGCCGGACTACCTCGCCGCCGAACGGCAACGCGAAGCCAGTGCGCAGGCGGACGCGCTGCGCCGTCTTTGCCACGCCGCCGGGCAAGAACCCGCACTGCGGGCGCTGGATGCCGCCGCCCTCGGCGCGCTGCGTCAACTGTTGGCCGATTTCGAACACGCCGAAGGCATGATGTGGCTGCGCGCCATGGAAGCGGTGTATCGCCGCGAGCTGATCGGCCAAATTCGCCTGCAAGCGCCGCATAAAAAGCCGCGCCGCCCGTTTGCGCAAGCGCTGTTTTGCATCGATGTGCGCTCCGAGCCGATTCGCCGCCAGCTCGAAACCGTCGGGGAATACCAAACCTTCGGGATTGCCGGCTTCTTCGGCGTGCCGATCAGTTACATCGGCTTGGGCAAAGGCAGCGAATCGCACCTCTGCCCGGTCGTTGTCACCCCGAAAAATCTCGTGCTGGAAGTTCCGACCGGCGCCATGGGCATCGAATCGGACTTCTACTCCACCGCCGGGCATGTGCTGCACGAACTGAAAAGCTCGGTGCTGTCGCCGTATTTCACCGTCGAAGCGGTCGGGCTGCTGTTCGGCTTCGACATGATCGGCAAAACCATCGCGCCGCGCGCCTACCACCAGTGGCGCAACCGCATCGAACCCAAGCATCCCTCGACCCGGCTGCTGATCGACAAACTCACCCGCGAAGACGCCGACTCGATCGTGCGCGCCTTGCAGCGGGTGATGATCGTGCGGGCGATTCAGCAAGATTTTGGCATCGAACGGGAAAGCGTCACCGATGCCGTGGTCAAAGAACTGCGCGAAACCGCCATGGGGCTGCGCAGCGGGCAAACCGAATTTGCGCGCCATTTCGCCCTCAGCCGCGTCGCGGAAGAAGAATTCATCGCCCGCTTGCAAACCGACTACCAAATCAACCGCTCGTATGTGTCCCTGCAAATGGAGCGCCTCGGGCGGATTGGTTTTAGCGTCGAAGAACAGGCGTTCTATGTCGAAAAGGCACTGCAATCCATCGGCCTCACCGACAATTTCTCGCGCTTCATCCTGCTGGTCGGGCATTTGAGCCAATCGGAAAACAACCCCTACGAATCGGCGCTCGATTGCGGCGCCTGCGGCGGCGGCCAGGGGCTCGCCTCCGCACGGGTATTGGCGCAAATGGGCAACAAGCCGGAAGTTCGGCGCAAATTACGCGAACAAGGCATTGATATTCCTGATGATTCATGGTTCCTGCCGGCCATTCACAACACCACTTCGGATGGATTGTCCCTGCACGAACTCGATCTGTTGCCCAACAGTCATTTGGTGTATTTGGAGCGGTTGCGCAACGGCCTGCGCGCCGCCAGCCGGCTCAACGCCGCCGAGCGCCTGCCCAAACTCGAACCGCACACGCCGCGCAATTTGGGCACCATCAAGGCGCTCAAACGCATCGAGCGCAACGCCTCAGATTGGACGCAAGTCCGACCAGAATGGGGCTTGGCGCGCAACGCGGCGGTCATCGTCGGCGGGCGGCATTTAAGCGAAGGCATCAACCTCGATGGCCGCAGCTTCTTGCAATCCTACGATTACCGCGTCGATCCCGGTGGGCGGCTGCTGGAAAGCATCCTCACCGGCCCCTTGATCGTCGGCCAGTGGATTAACATGGAGCATTATTTTTCCGCCGTCGATAACGAACGCTTCGGCAGCGGCAGCAAGGCGTATCACAATGTCGCCGGTCGCTTCGGCGTCATTACCGGCAATTTGAGCGACCTGCGCACGGGGCTGCCCGCGCAATCCGTGCTGCGGGATGGCCGCCCCTACCACGACCCGATTCGGCTGCTCGGCATCATCGAAGCCCCGATCGGCTTTGTCGGCAAGGTCGTCGGCGGCTTGCCAAAAATTAAAAGTTTGGTGGTCAACGGCTGGGTCACGGTCGTGATCGCCGACCCGGAAACAGGCCACTTGCATCATTTCGATCACGGCACATGGCACGATTTGGGGCTGGCGCCCTATTTGGCCAACCTGCCCGCCCCCGCTGCCACAGAGGAGCTCAGCGCATGAACAACTTGAAACTCAACCCGTTGAAAAAACTGGAAATCATCATCGAGGGCGCG
Source organism: Halothiobacillus neapolitanus (assembly GCA_020721485.1). Classification (GTDB taxonomy): domain Bacteria; phylum Pseudomonadota; class Gammaproteobacteria; order Halothiobacillales; family Halothiobacillaceae; genus Halothiobacillus; species Halothiobacillus neapolitanus_B. The sequence continues at coordinate 13,508 of DYMR01000018.1, forward strand.
CATCAAGGCTTCGCCACCGATCTGCTCGACCGCGCCGGCGTTAAGGGCTACACCATCGTCGGCAACCTCTCGGGCAAGGGCAGCGGCGGCTTCCACGAAGGCCATTTGATGTTCAACGAAGAGGAAGTGATGGTCATGATCATCACCGCCGTGCCGGAAGAACTGGTCGCCCCCCTGCTCGAAGGCTTCACCCCGTTCTTCAACCAACACAGCGGCGTGATGTTCGTGTCCGATATTCAGGTCAGCCGCCTCGTCAAGTTCACCCGCTGATTTATCCCGCTGATTTATACTGCGCCCAATTAAAATTCCGAAGGAGTGTGCATGAACACCTCAATTGACCAATACCGCATCACCCGCGAGCCGTATTACAAGCCGGTTCACAACGAAGTCGAGCTGTACAGCGCCGGGTATGGCGCGCGCCTGCCGATCATGCTCAAAGGCCCGACCGGCTGCGGCAAATCGCGCTTTGTCGAATACATGGCCTGGAAGCTGGGTCGCCCGCTGATTACCGTCGCCTGTAACGAAGACATGACCGCCTCGGATCTGGTGGGTCGCTACCTGCTCGACAAAGACGGCACCCGCTGGCAAGACGGCCCGCTCACCACCGCCGCCCGCATCGGCGCCATCTGCTACCTCGATGAAGTGGTCGAAGCGCGGCAAGACACCATCGTCGTCATCCACCCGCTCACCGACCACCGTCGCGTGTTGCCGCTGGAGAAAAAAGGCGAACTGGTTGAAGCCCACCCGGATTTTCAGCTCGTCATTTCCTACAATCCCGGCTACCAAAACCTGATGAAGGATCTAAAACAGTCCACCAAACAACGGTTTGGCGCGCTGGATTTTAATTACCCGGAAACCGATACCGAAACCGAAATCGTCGCCCACGAAACCGGCGTGGATCGCGACACCGCAAAAAAACTGGTGGAAATCGCCCACCGCGCGCGCAACCTCAAAGGGCATGGGCTGGATGAAGGCTTGTCCACCCGTCTGCTGGTCTACGCGGGGAAACTGATCGCCAAGGGCATCAACGCCCGCGCCGCCTGCTCGATGACCTTGGTCAACCCGATCACCGACGATCCGGACATGCGCGACGCCCTCGAAACCGTCGTCACCACCTATTTCAAATAACTCGGCCGGAAGCACAGCATGCAGCAAGTCAATTATGTCGGCATCGACCAGGACGCCAATGGCGGCATGACCCACATCGGCAAGATCATCCGCGATGCGTGGTTGTTCGGCCTGATTCCCGAAACCGAAACCGGCGCGGGCTGGCGGCCGGCGCAGGTGCAAGTGCTGTACGAAAAAGTCTTCGCGGCTTGGGAACCCTATGCCCACCTGCCGAGTAAACTGCCCGCAGAATTGCAGGAAAAATACCTGCGCATTCAGCAAGACGCCATCGAGCGGGGCAGGCGCAACGGCTGGAATCCGGAACTCGGCGACGACGATTGAGTCTTCCCCCCGGCCCAGGCCGGGTTTCTTTCTTCTACACGAGCCGTCTCCATGCTGACTTATCCGCACATCGACCCCATTGCCGTTGCCATCGGTCCGCTCAAAGTGCACTGGTACGGGCTGATGTATTTGGTCGGCTTCGTCGGCGCGTGGGCGCTCGGGCGCTATCGGGCATCCAAACCCGATTGGCCGCTCACGCCGGTGCAGGTCGATGACCTGATTTTCTACGGCGCGCTCGGGGTCATCCTCGGCGGGCGAATCGGCTACATGGTGTTCTATCAAACGCCAGAACTGCTGCACAACCCGATCACCCTGTTTGAAGTGTGGGATGGCGGCATGAGCTTTCACGGCGGGCTGATCGGCGTGATGACCGCGATGGCGCTGTTCGCGCGCAAGTATCGGGTCAACTTCTTTACCCTGATGGATTTCATCGCGCCGCTGGTGCCGATTGGCCTGTTCGCCGGGCGCATCGGCAACTTCATCAATGGGGAGCTCTGGGGCAAAGTCACCACCCTGCCTTGGGGCATGGTATTCCCCACCGGCGGCCCCTTGCCGCGCCATCCGTCGATGCTGTACGAAGCCTTCCTCGAAGGCATTGTGCTGTTCACCGTGCTGTTCCTGTTTTCGATGAAGCCGCGCCCGCGCATCGCGGTGTCCGCCCTGTTCTTGATTTTGTACGGCAGCTTCCGCTTCTTGGTCGAATTTGTGCGCGAACCGGACCCGCAGCTCGGCTACCTCTGGGATGGCTGGCTGACGATGGGTCAAGTGCTGTCCGCACCGATGATTCTGATCGGCGTGGGTCTGCTGATTTATGCCTACCGCAGCCGTCGATTCGACCGCCCCACGGCGGAAAAAACGCCGGAGCCGCACGCATGAAGGCCTACCTCGATTTAATGCAGCGCGTATTGAACGAAGGCGTGGACCGCAGCGACCGCACCGGCACCGGCACCCGCAGCGTGTTCGGCCACCAAATGCGCTTCGATCTTGCGGCGGGGTTTCCGGTCATCACCACCAAAAAGCTGCACCTGCGCTCGATCATTCACGAACTGCTGTGGTTCATTCGCGGCGACACCAACATCGGCTATCTGCAAGACCACGGCGTGCGCATTTGGGATGAATGGGCCGATGCCGAAGGCAATTTGGGGCCGGTGTACGGCAAACAATGGCGCTCCTGGGCAACCCCCGATGGCCGCAGCCTCGACCAACTCGCGCAGGTGATTCACGACATTCGCCATCGCCCCGATTCGCGCCGCCTGATCGTCACGGCGTGGAACCCCGCCGATGTGCCAACCATGGCGCTGCCGCCCTGCCACCTCTTGTTCCAGTTTTATGTTGCCAACGGCACACTCTCCTGCCAGCTCTATCAGCGCAGCGCCGATATTTTCCTCGGCGTGCCGTTCAATATCGCCAGCTACGCCTTGCTGACGATGATGATCGCGCAAATCACCGACTTGACACCCGGTGAATTCGTCCACACCCTGGGGGATGCCCACCTGTACCACAACCATCTGGAACAGGCACGAACCCAGCTCGAACGCGCCCCGCGCCCCTTGCCCCGCCTCACCATCAACCCCGAGCGCCGCGCCATCGAAGACTTCGTGTTCGAGGATTTCACCCTCGAAGGCTACGATCCTTGGCCACATATCGCCGCGCCGGTTGCCGTATAATC
>DYMR01000206.1 GCA_020721485.1 Halothiobacillus neapolitanus
ATGAACGGAGAATGAGCGGAGAATTAAAGGGGGGCCGTGCCGAATATCAGCGCTTCGGCCCGCGCGGCGATGGCTTGGCAGTCCGCTTCGTGGGCGGCGGTGATGTTGAGGTGCCCGAGCTTGCGCCCCGCGCGCGGTTCTTTGCCGTAATCGTGCCAGTGGGTGCCGGGCAGGGCGAGTAGCGCCTGCGCGTCCGGCATCTGGCCAATTAGGTTCAGCATGACGCTGGGGCGGGTGCGGGCGGTGCTGCCGAGCGGCCAGCCGAGGATGGCGCGCACATGGTTTTCAAATTGGGAGGTATCGGCGCCGTTTTGCGTCCAATGGCCGCTGTTGTGCACGCGCGGCGCCATTTCGTTGACGATGAGCCGTCCATCGACTTCGAAAAATTCGATGGCGAGCACGCCGACATAGTGCAGCGCGGTCAATACGCGGCGGGCGTGGTCTTCGGCCTGTGCCTGGGCGGAATCTTCCGTGGGCACATCGGTGCGGTGCAGAATGCCGCCGACATGCCGGTTCTGCCCGATGGGGTAGAACGCCTGCTCGCCGGTGGCGCTGCGCACGGCGATGATCGACACCTCGCGGGTGAACGGCACAAAGGCTTCGAGCACGCAGGATTGGCCGTGAACGGCGGCCCAGGCCGGTTCGGCATCGTCCCGCGTGCGCAGAACGAATTGCCCCTTGCCGTCGTAGCCTAGTCGGCGGGTTTTGAGCACCGCAGGCAGGCCGAGCCGGTCGATGCCAGCACGCAGGTCGTCGAGTGAATCGACCGCCGCATACGGCGCAACCGGAATGCCGTGCTGCCCAAAGAAGGTTTTTTCTTCTAGCCGATCTTGCGCGATGGCCAGCGCGTGGGTGCCGGGGTGGAGGGTTTGGATTTGGCTGATCGGCGCGAGCGCGGCCACCGGCACATTTTCAAATTCGAAGGTGAGCACATCGCATTCGACCGCGAGTTGTTCGAGCGCGGCGGCATCGTCGAACTCGGCTTGAATGTGCCGCCCCAGGCGCGCGGCGGGCGGGCGGGGGCTGGGGTCGAGAAAGGTGAATTCATGCCCCAGCGCCATGCCGGCGAGCGCGATCATTTGGCCGAGTTGACCGGCGCCGATGATGCCGATGTGCGCGCGTTCCAGCGGCACGACGGGGGCAGAAGGCGGGGCAGAGGGCATGCGTTAGCCGAGGCGGGGACGCGGGTCGGGGTTAGCCAGCACGGTATCGGTTTGCGTGCTGCGGTAGGCTTCGAGCCGCTCGGCCAGTGCGGGGTCGGTCTGCGCGAGCACGGCAGCGGCCAGCAAGGCGGCGTTGACCGCGCCCGCCCGCCCAATCGCCAGTGTGCCGACCGGAATGCCCGCCGGCATTTGCACGATGGACAGCAGCGAATCCCAGCCCGATAAGGTTTTCGATTGCACCGGGACGCCGAACACGGGCACGAGGGTTTTCGCCGCGAGCATGCCGGGCAAGTGCGCCGCCCCGCCCGCGCCCGCGATGATGAGGCGCAGGCCGCGCGGTTGCGCGGTTTCTGCGTATTGAAACAGCCGATCGGGGGTGCGGTGGGCGGAAACGACTTCCGCTTCGAAGGGGATTTCCAGCGCGGTGAGCGCCCCGCAGGCGTGTTGCATCGTATCCCAATCCGACTGTGACCCCATGACGACGCCGACGACCGGCGCGGCACTGTTGGCGGCGATCACCGGGGCTTCGGCGGGAATCATGCCTTGGCCTCAGTGTGCGCGCTGGCGGAGGTAAAGGGCGTGGGCGTTTTCATGGCGCCGGCCGCAGAAATGTACAGAAAGACGATGATGGCGAGCACCCAAGCGCTGGCGCGCACGGCCTTGGTTTTGCCCAACCGCAGCGCCACCAGACCGAGGCCGATGTACACCACCAGCCCAACGATCATGACGGTGACATACGCAGGATTCGCGCCGTACTGCCAAAACAGCAGATAGCTCGCCACCAAGGCGCTCAGCAGCAGCACGGTATCGACCACATGCGGGGTGATTTTGACCCATTTTGCTTTGAGCCGAGGCGAATCTTTCAGCATCCAAATGCCGCGCGTGATGAATCCGATTAAGGATAAAACCACAGCAAGGCCGTGAATATGAACGAAAATTTGTGCAGTGGTCATGGGGTGTTCCGTGCGTCGGGCAAATCAAGCGCCCTATTAAACACTATGCCCCTGCAAAAAAGTAGTGATCGGTTCGTGTTCGCTTATTTGGTCTAACACTTATTCCGGCACGCAAATGCTGCCCGCCCGCATGGCGCGCAGGGTTTTCACCAATAAATAGGCAATTAACAGGCTTAAGAAGCCAAACAGCCCGGCGGCCAAGACGCCGTAGAACAGGTGTTGGGTGGATTCGAACATGATTAAGCTGGCGATGGTCATGGCCGCGATGGGGAAGGTGTACGCCCAGAACGGGAGGCCAAACGGCACTTGCAGAAAGCGTTTGCCCTGAAAAAACAACAGCAAGGTGATGAACAGCGCGATGTTGTAGAGGATGTGGCCGACATCATCAATACTGCCGGGGTGCAGCGCGTGCCATGAAATAAAGCCCACCGCCGGGGGGGCAATCAAAATAAACAGGGTCGGCAGCAGCTTGCCGGGCATCGGGCTGTGGAAGAAGTAGCGGTTCATCAAAATCGTGAACAGGATGATCCAAAACACCAAGCCGATGCTGAAATAGAACCAAGAAATTTGCTCGAACCCGAGCGCCACGCCGGTGATGGGCACGAGGATATTGCCCACGATTGGGATAAACCACGCCGGATTGCTGTGGTGAATTTCGAATTTCTCGTGGTGCATCCAGTTGCTTAAAATGACCAAGGTAAACAGCAGTTGCAGCGGCGTGCCGAGGCTCCAGAGCACCAAGGCCAAGGTTTGGTTCAAATTCAGCGCAATCACGCTGAGCAGGATCAGGCTGATCGAAATGGCCGGAAAGAAACTGAGCCGAATCACATGGTTGAATTCGTGAACGACCTCCTGCGGGAACCGCAGCATTTTGGCGAAATACGCGCCCGCCAAAAGACCGAACACCGTGAACACGATCACGCTGGCGATGAAGCTGGGGCTATGACCCCAGCCCAGCGCGGTTTCGCCTTTGTGTAGGGCAATGGTGAAGCCAGCCAGACCCATGACCATGCCGAACAACGAAATCGGCAAGTAGGCGAGGCGGCTGTGGACGGGGGCGGCGGATGTCATCGGAGGCTCCTTTCGACGGGTGTCGGCCTGGTTTGAGCGTGGGTTTTGGCGCGCAAGAGGGCGGGTGCGATATGTTGCGCAGACTCGTGCCGAATTATAA
>DYMR01000207.1 GCA_020721485.1 Halothiobacillus neapolitanus
TCCGCCGGGCTGTCGAACCCCGTGAGCAGGCCCCGCTGCACCCACGGAGTAAGCCCGGTGCCGGCGCGTTCGGCCAGCGCCAGTGCCGCATCTTCGCTGGGGGCGGAAACCACCACGAAATAGCGGTTGTCGCCGGCGTTCAAATCATGGCGAAGGGTGTCGTCCAGCGCCTGCTCGGCGGCGGGAATCGGGCTGAGCCCGGAAAGGCCGCTTTGCCAAAGCCGGTCGTGCTGGACGATAAGCAATCCCAGCGCCGCAACGCTGAGCATCACCCACAGCCAACGGCTGCGCCGCAGCGCGGCCACCAGCGGGAACAGCCGCGCGCCGATTCCATCCAGCCTGCGGGCATTTTGCGCGGGGCTGGGGGGCGCGAGATGATCCATCGCCGGCAGAACAAAGCGCGTGACCAAGGCGGCGGTGGCGAGCCCGACCATCGAATACAAACCGATTTGCGCCAAGCCCGGAAAGCCGGAAAACAGCAGGGCGGCAAAGCCGGTCATGGAGGTAAGGACGCCCAGGCGGACGGTCGGCCAGAAGCGATTCATCACACCGCCCGGCGCAGAGCCCCGATGAATGAAGTAGTAGATGGAATAATCCACCGCCTCGCCGATCAAGGTGGTGCCAAAGCCGATGGTGATGCCGTGGACGGTGCCGAAGCCGAGGCTCACGGCGGCGATGGCCACCAGCACGCCGGTGACCACGGGCAGTAACCCGAGGGCGACTTGCCACAACGAGCGGTACACCAGCCACAGCAGCAAGAACACCGCGCCGCTGCCGATCAGGCTGAACAGGTGGACTTCGTGTTTGATGATTTGCCGCGACTGCACCGAGAACACCGGCGCGCCGCTCAGTTCGAGCTGCAAGGGCGTGGCATCCGCCGGTGCTTGGGCGGGCGCTTGTTCGTGGGCGGGCGCGTGCACGGAGGGTAACGCCGCAAAATGGCTGCGCAGGGCGTGAACGGCCTCGGCCATGGCGTCGGTGTCGCTGCCGTCGGCGCGGGTTTGCACCATCAACAACGCGCGGTCGCCGTGGGGGGAAATCCATACGCCGTCGTGGCGGCGCGGGCTGGTATGGGTGGCCGCTTGGCGCAGCAGGCCGAATAGGGCGCCGGTCGGGTCTTGCCGAAACAGCGGTTGCCACACGGTACCAAAGGGCGAGGCCAGCAGGTCGATGCCGGCGGCGAGTGCGGCGTGCAAGCCGTCGGGGGTAAACAGCGCGGGCGTGGTTGCCGAGCTCAGCAGATAGCGGTAGCGCAGCAGCAGGGCGCGTTCTTGGGTGCTGGCGGGCGATAGGCCGTTGCGGACCTGATCGAACGCCGGGTCGGCGCGCAGCGCGGTCGCGAGGGCTTGGCTGGCGGCGCTGCGCTCGGCCAGGCTGCCGCCGGTGATGCCGACCAAGATCATGCGCGAGAGGCTGCCATCCCGAATTTGCTGCACCAAAAACGCCTGCTCGGCGGTGGCTTTGGCGGGTAAAAAGGCGGATAAATCGGCGGTGAATCGGGTGTGGCTGATGATCCAGCCGGCGGTGCCGAGGGCCATCAGCCACAGCAGCAGGATCAGGCGCAGGGAGGTTTTTGGGCGATGGATGGCGCGGTTCATGGCGTGGCCAGCGAGGTTCAGGGGGTTAAACGCAGCACGCTGTGATCGCCATTCGGGGCGTCGTAGGTGATGCGTTGAATGACGGTGCCGGAGCCGTTGACGGTAATGCTCTGCACGAAGGATTGCAGATCCGTGAGTTTCGGGCGCAGGCCGAGCGCCCAGTGCGCGGCATCGCCGGTCAATTGCAGATAAAACTGCTGATTTAACCCCGCGTAATCGCCATTGAGCAGATTTTTCAGGCTATCGGCATACACGCTCGCGCCCGGTTGATCGGCCAAATTCAAGCGCAGGGTTTGCCCGCCCTGCTCGTATTGCATGTGTTGGCCTTCGATGGTCAGCCGTTCTTCGCGCGGCGCGGTGGTGTGCTTTTCCAGAAAATCGGGCGCGCGAAAACGCAGCGTGCCGCTGCTGTCCAGCGGGACATCGAGCACGCCGAAGTATTTGGATTCGCTGAAATGCACCGTGCCCGCCGTGTTGTGGGCGAGTTGGGCGAGCAGGCTTTGCGCGGTGAACGCGGGCTCGGCCACGGCCACGACGGGCAGCGCGAGCAGACACAACAGCAGGGTGAGGCGGCGAATCATGGCGGGGGCGGTATTCAGGGGCCGTGTGGGTTTTTTAATGAGGGCGGGGCGTATTCTCGCACTGTGCGCCCGGATTGTGCGCAGCCGCGACGGGTTTCGGCCAAAACTCGAAAAAATTGAACCAGTTATCCGGCGCGCTGCGGCATTGGGCTTCGAGCAGGGCGACATAGCGACGCATCGCCGCGTCTATGGCGGCGGCGCGTTCGGCGCGCGGCGTGTGTCGAAAATCGGCGATGGGGGCGAACACAATGTCGTAGCGGTTGCCGCCCCGATACAGCCCCGCCATGAACAGCACCGGCTGGCGCAACAGCGCGGCGATGCGGAACGGCCCTTCGGCAAAGGGCGCGGGCACGCCAAAAAACGGCAACAGGGTGGGGGTGTCTTGCGGCAGGGTGCGATCGGCCAGCAGGCCAATCAGATCGCCTTGCGCCAGCCGCCGCTGCGCTTCGAGCATTGAGTCGATTTGCCCCAGCGGGATGATGTCGGCGGTGGCTGCGGGATTGATGAGCGCGAGCAGGGCGTTGATCTTCCGCGCGTTTTCTGGGTACATCAGCAGGGCGATGCGCCGAGGTTCCTGCGCTTGCCCGAGCGCGCGCAGGGCTTCGAAACTGCCCAGATGGGCGCCGATCAGCACTTTGCCGCCGGGTTCGTCGAACAAATCGGCGCGCTCGACGCGGATGTCGAAGCCCTCGGTCTGCGCGCTCAGCAAAAACACGCGGTCATGCACCGTGCTGGCAAAACTGAGGATTTGGCGGAAGCGCGCGCCGAGGCCCGACGGCAGGCCGCTGATCTGGCCAAACTGCTGCGCGGCGCGGCGGGCGGTGGGCGAAAACAGGGTGAAATAGCCGGCGATGAACGGCAGGATCAGCCGACTGAGGCGACGCCCCAGGCTGCGCGAAAGCCACAGCATCAGCCGCAGTGCCATCGGGCTGCCGCGCTCGCTTTGGGTGTTCCAGTTGGGGCGAGTCATGTGCTGTGGTTCATGTGCCGTGGTTCATTCGCGGGGGTTCATGCGCGTCGCCTCAGGCTGCCGCTGACGACGGTGCGTTCGGCAGTGTGCAGGCTGAAGCGCCATCGCTGAGGCGCGGATTC
>DYMR01000208.1 GCA_020721485.1 Halothiobacillus neapolitanus
AGTGCCAGACAGAGTTTTAATGTCCGCCGCTGCCGTGGCCACATCGCCTGCCGACAACGCAGACAAACCTTCTGTGAATGCCGAGGGCGGCATCCAAGCGGGTGCAGGGGCGCCGGCAGTCGCCGCCGTCGTTGACCCCGCCCACGCGCCCGACGCCCAGCCTAAGGCGAGCGCAAGCGTGAACGCCCGAGCCGCCCATTGCCCGCCGAATCGACGCCCGAATCGCCATCCCAATCGCTGCTGCACCGCCAACACCTCTTCACCCAGTCAAGTTCACCCAGTCAAGCGGCAAAACCGCCACACAAAATCACCCGCCAAAATCACCCGCCAAAATCACCCGCCAAAATCACCCGCTTGCGCCATCATACCGGCATGAACACCGCTCGCCCACGCCCCTATGTCGGCCGTTTCGCGCCCACGCCCTCCGGCGCCCTGCATTTGGGTTCGCTGGTTGCCGCATTGGGGAGTTGGTTGGATGCCCGCGCGCACCAAGGCCAGTGGCTTCTGCGCTTTGATGACTTGGATGCCGCGCGCTGCCGACCCGAACACACCGCCACGATTCTCGCCCAATTGCATGCCCACGGCCTCGTCCCCGATGCCGAACCCATCACCCAAAGTCAGCGGGTAGCGGCCTACGCTCAGGCGCTGCAAGAACTCATCGCGCAGGGCCACGCGTATCGCTGCGACTGCCGCCGCACGGCACTGCGCGCAGCGGTTCAGCAGGGCGAACTGCGTGAAGGCTGGGCGGGGCCGATTTATCCGGGCACTTGCCGACGGCAGCCCCCCGAACCGAATGCCGCCGTCGGCTGGCGCTTTGCGGTTCCCATCGAACCGGTGGCATTTCACGACCGCCTGCGGGGTATCCTGCGTCAACCCCTCGCAACGACTGTGGGCGATCCCCTGCTTCAGCGATCCGACGGCGTCATCGCCTACCATCTGGCCGAAGTGGTCGATAACCACGCGCTGGGCATCAGCCATGTGGTGCGCGGCGCGGATCTGGCGGAGCTAACCCCGCTGCATCTGGCACTGCACCAGCGCCTCTACCCACACACCGCCCCGCCGAACTACGCGCATCTACCGATTGTGCAGGATGCGACCGGGCGAAAACTCAGCAAAACCAACCAGGCACCGGCGGTACACGGCGCAACCGCGCAAGACAACCTGCGCGCCGCCGCCCGCCACCTGCAACTGACCACCGCCGATTCCCCCCAAACCATTCCCGCCCTGCTAGAACAGTGGGTGGCACAGTGGCCGGACTGGCTGCGGCACCGCCGTGCTGTCAAAGTCGCTTATGGCGATTCCTCCATCGGCCACTCCGCCCAATGATCTTCCCAATCCTCCGGCGCACGCCCCGCCACGGCCTGCGCGCGCCCCGCGACCGAAAACCCCGCCCGAATGGCCGAATCGGCCTGTCCGGTTTTCAACGGATGCCATTCCGGCAAATCCCGCCCCTCGGCCAAACGCCGGTAGGCACAGGTGGCGGGCAACCAATGAAATTCATCCAAATCTTCCGGCTTCAACCACACGCAAGTCGGCACCCGCGTGTGTCGATGCGCGTAATCCGTGCAGCGGCAACGGCCCAAATCCAATAAATCGCAGGCCAAATCGGTGTAATACACCGCCCCCTCGGGGTCGTCCTCATCGGCCAGTTTCTGCAAACAGCACTTAGCGCAGCCATCGCACAGAGATTCCCACTCGGCGGTACTCATTTCCGACAAGCGTTTCACCCGCCAAAAGGGTTCGCTCATTGCTGCTCGGCCTGTTTCAACCGGGCGTTATCCAGCGCTTGAGCGGCATTGAGCTCGCTTTTGGCCTTATCCATATCCGCCTTTGCCGCCTTGGCGGCTTGCGCTTGCGCGGCGGCCTCCGTCGCCGTGCCGCCCGCGCCACACCCGCTGAGCAAGCCCGTAGTCAAAAGCCCGAGCAGCACGCCGTTTCGAATGAATTTAAGACGCTTCATGATCGCCTCCCGTGATTGCGGCATCTGCCGCTGACAAAATCTGATTTTTGCGCAGTATCGACAGTCTGCCACGCGCCGTTTCCCGACGAAAAGCACCCGCCCCCATCTCGCCCAATCGCCTCCGGTTTGTTACCCTTCGCAGTTTGCAAAAAAGCACCACCGTCCGGAGCAGAACATGGGTCGTTTTTACGAAGTCCGCAAAGCGGATATGGCGAAAACCGCGAACGCCAAGGCCAAAATTTACAGCAAATATGGCCGCGAGATTTATGTCTGCGCGAAAACCGGCGGGCTCGATCCAGCGGGCAACCTCACCCTGCGCGGCTTGATTGAGCGGGCGAAAAAAGATCAAGTTCCATCCCATGTCGTTGAAAAAGCGATTGAAAAAGCCAAAGCCGGCGGCATCGGCGAAGACTTCGTTCCGGCACGCTACGAAGGCTTCGGGCCGGCGGGCACCGTGGTACTGGTCGATTGCTTAACCGACAACCCCAACCGCACCATCGGCGATGTGCGCAACTGCTTCACGAAAACCAAATGCAAACTCGGCACCCCCGGCACGGTGATGCATCAATTCGATCACGCCGCAATTTTCGCCTTCAAAGGCAGCGAAGAAGCCGTGCTCGAAGCGCTACTCACCGACGATGTGGATGTGACCGACATTGAAAGCGAAGGCGATAAGGTGACGGTATTCGTGCCGCATTCCGAATACGCGAAAGCGCGCCACGCACTGGTCAACGCGCTCGGCGAGATTGAATTTGAGGTCGATGAAATTCAGTTTGTCCCGAAATCCAGCACACCGATCAGCGGCGAAGATGTAGCGACCATGGAAAAACTCCTCGCCATGCTCAACGATGTGGACGATGTGCAGCGGGTGTACCACGACGCGGTGTTTTAACAGGCCGTTAACAGGCTGTTGAAAAATGGTTTCAACAGCCTGTTAATGCAAGCCAAGGATGGCTTGCTCGAAGATCAAGCATCGTCAGTGCTTGATCTTCGCCCATCGTTACGGGCGTGTACCGGAACGATGGGGTTGAAAAAACGACAGGGAAGTCTTTTTTCAACATCCTGTTAAACACAATGGTTTCAAAGACCGGTTAATGCACGCCAAGGACCGCTTGCTCGAAGATCAAGCATCGCAACGGCTTGATCTTCGCCCTTCGTTGCAGGCATTCCCTACCCCCGCGCGGCGATCAGGGTTTCCGCCAACTGAAAATCCAGCAAACTGTCGATGTCCACGGAGCGTTCCGCCGGCATCGGCCATGCGCGGGTTTCTGCACTGAGAAAACTGCGCGTTTGTCGCAGCCAA
>DYMR01000209.1 GCA_020721485.1 Halothiobacillus neapolitanus
AGCATGATGATGCCGTTTTTCTTCACCAACCCCACCAGCATGATGATGCCGACAAAGCTGAAGACATCCAGCGGCTGCTTGAACACCCACAGCGAAAACAGTGCGCCAAATCCCGCGAGCGGCAGTGCCGTCAAAATCGTGATCGGGTGGATAAAGTGTTCGTACAAAATCGCCAAAATCACATAAATCACCAAAATGGTGACGCCGAGCAAAATCGGCAGCGTTTTTAACGAGGCTTGGAACGCCTGGGCGGAACCGGCGAATTGTCCGGTGACATTCTGCGGCAACGATTGTGCGGCGACAGCCTCGATCTCGCGGCTGACTTTATCCAGCGTAAAGCCGGGTTTGAGATCAAACGACAGCGTGACCGACGGCAGTTGGCCGTAATGCGTGAGCGATAAAGGGCCGACGCCGGTGCTAAAGCGCGTGACCGCCGACAGCGGAATCAGCGCGTTGTTGCTGCCGGGGACGCTGATTGCATCCAGTGCCGAGACATCGTTTTGGTAGCGGGGATCGAGTTGGGCGATGACCTGATATTGATTGCTCGCGCCATAAATCGTGCTGACTTGGGTGCCGCCGAACGCCAGATTCAGGGTTTGTTCGAGCGACTGCGGCGTCACCCCGAGCGCGGCCGCTCGGTCGCGCAGAATATCGACATTGATTTGCGGGTTGCGGATTTGCAGGCTGGTATCGACGCTGGTTACACCCGGCACTTCCCGCAAAATCGGCAGAAAATCTTTGGCCGCTTGATTGAGTAGGGTTTGATCGGTCGATTGCAGCACGAATTGGTAATTGGAATTGCTGGCGAGCGCACCAATCTGGATCGCGGGCGGTTCCATGAAGAAAATGCGCGTGGAACCGAGCAGGCGGCTGGCTTTTTGCATCTGCATGCGCAGCTCATTCACCACAACATTCGAGGCGGGGCGTTCATTGGCGGGTTTGAGCTGAATCATCATGAAGCCGACATTGCTGCCGCCACCGCCCGCGCCGCCTTGCCCCGCATTCGACATGACGGTGAGCACGGCGGGGTTTTTCTGAATCAGCGACGAGATTTTTTGCTGTTGCGATTTAAGCTCATCAAAGCTGATGCCTTCGGGGTAGCTCAGCATGCCCATGACCATGCCGGTGTCCGAACTGGGGATGAAGCCTTTTTCCAAATGCTGAAAAAAGTACACCGCGCCCCACAGTGAACCCAAAGCCAGCGCGAGCACCAACCAACGGAATTTGAGCGACCAGCGCAGGCTGACGATGTAGCCGTGGGTGAGGGCATCGAACGCGCGGCGCAGCAGGTTTGGGCGGCGGGCGATGCGGATGCCGCCGACGGTGGCCGGTGCTTTGTCGCGCAGGCGGGCGAGCAGCATGGGGGTGAGGGACAGCGCGACCACGCCGGACATCAAAATCACAATGCCGATGGTCGCGCCGAACTCCAGAAACAGCCGCCCCAGCAGCCCGCCCATGAAGATCAGCGGCAAAAACACCGCCGCGAGCGAGAGCGTCATCGACAAAATGGTGAAGCCGATCTCACGGCTGCCGTCGAGTGCCGCCTGCCGCATGGGTTTGCCCATTTCGCGGTGTCGGGCGATGTTTTCCAGCATGACTACGGCGTCATCGACCACAAAACCCACCGCGAGGGTCAGGGCGAGCAGGGTGAGAATGTTCAGGCTGTAGCCGAGCAGATGCATCACCGCGAAGGTGCCCAGCACGGAAATCGGGATCGAAATCACCGCCACCAGCGTTTGCCGCCATTGGCCGAGGAACAGCCAAATCACGGCGGCCACCAGCAGGCTGGCAAGAATCAGGGTGAATTCCACTTCCTCCACCGCCGCCTGAATGTAGGTGGATTTGTCGTAAATAATGCGCATGCTCATGCCGCCGGGGAGGGTGGCGTTGAGTTTGGGCAGGGCCGCGCGAATCGATTCGGCAATGGCGACGGTGTTGCTGTTCGGCTGCCGCACCACGGCCAAAATAATGCCGCGATCGTTGTTGATCCAAGTGGCGCGGGTATTTTGCATCACGCCATCTTCGGCATGCCCGAGTTGATCGAGTGTGACCGGCGCGCTGTTGTTGTACGCCACAATCATGTGATTGAAGGCATCTGCATTCGTGAGTTGGCCGTCTACCTTCAGGTTGTATTGCCGCGCGGGGGTTTGCAGCGTGCCTTGCGGTAAGTTGCTGTTGTGCGTGCCAATGGCAGACACCAGCGAGCTCAACGATAAGTTGCGCAATTGCAGCGCGTAGGGGTTGAGCATCAGCCGCACGGCATAGGTTTGGCCGCCGAATACCCGCACTTCCGATACGCCGGGAATGGATTGCAGCTTGACCGCCAACTGCTGTTCGGCAAACGCATCGAGTTGATATAAAGGTAAATCCGGCGCGGACAGCCCGATAAACACAATGGGGCTGTCGGTCGGATTTTGCTGCCGCACCACGGGCGGCTGCACCATGGTGCTCGGGAAAAACCGCGAGGCTTGGGTGACGGCGGCTTGGGTGTCTTGCGTCGCGGCGTTGATGTCGCGGTTCAAATCAAATTGCAGGGTAATGCGACTGGTGCCGGTGCTGTTGACCGAGTTCACCGAAAGCAAGCCCGGAATGCCGGAAAACGCCTGTTCCATCGGCGAAGCCACGGCGCTCGCCATCAGTTCCGCACTGGCGCCGGGCAGGCTGGCCGAAACCGTGACGGTGGGGAAGGCCACATCCGGCAGCATCGCCACCGGCAGTGCCCGCCAGGCGGAAATTCCGAAAATAATCAAGGCGATGAACAGTACCGTGCTCATCACGGGGCGCTCGATAAACGGCGCGGCGAGGTTGTGTTTCATCAGCGCGCTCACGGATGCGCTCCGCCCGAATGCGGGTGCCCGCCGGTCGGCGAGGGCGAGGGCGAGGGCGAGTGGGGCTGATCTGCGCCGGATTTTTCTGAATGGGTCGGTTCCGCCGTGGCTTTTTGCGCCGCGCTGCCCGGTGCGATGCGGCTGGGCAGGGGATAAATCACCTCGGCATCGGCAGGCAGGCTATCGGCGGGCAGCACGGCTTGCGTGCCCTCGGTGCGCGCCGGCTTGATCGTCGTCATTTCCGCCTTGCCGTTTTTCAGCACATACACATACGCGCCTTGGTCGCTTAATTGCACCGCCGCCGCCGGAATGAGCTGGGCGTTGGGGATGTCGCCCAAAGTCAGCCGCGCGGTGACGAATTGCCCCGGCCACAGGGTACCTTGGGTGTTGTCGATGGTGCCTTGCAGCCGAATCGTTCCGGTGCTGGCGCTGA
>DYMR01000210.1 GCA_020721485.1 Halothiobacillus neapolitanus
TATATTCTTGCTGCGCCCAACGGTACTGCTGGAACACCCACCTTCAGAGCCATCGTAGCTGCTGATGTCCCAACTCTGAATCAAAACACAACTGGCTCAGCTGGTTCCTGTACTGGTAATGCCGCCACAATTACAGGACAAGCCAATTCCGCTACGATTGCCGCAGATACTGCAAACACCGCTTCAACCATCGTCCTTCGTGACGCTTCTGGTAATTTTAGCGCGGGTACGATTACTGCCGCATTAAGTGGTAATGCCGCAACCGTCACTAACGGTGTTGTTACAACTGGTTCTTACGCTGACCCGGCTTGGGTTACTTCTCTGGCTGGTAGTAAAATCACCGGGCAATTAACTAACGGCATTTCAGGAGGGACATTCTAATGTCACAAGCAGGTTACACACCTATTCAACTTTATCGCACCACCACGGCAGCGGCTGCTCCTTTGGCGGCGGATTTGGCTCCAGGCGAGTTGGCGATTAACATCAACGATGCAGACATGGCGCTGTATGCGGAAAACGCTACAGGCACTGTTAAGCGGCTTATCAACAACCCTGCCGGACTGAAATACCCGACGGCAGACGGCACTGCGAACCAAGTCATCAAAACCGATGGCTCGGGGAACCTCTCATTCACAACCCCGTCAGCAGGTATTTCAGCAGGCACATCCATCGCATTAGCGATGGTCATGGGCGGTTGAGTTCAATTAAGGAGAATCTAATATGTCAAATCCCAACATCGTCAGTGTCGCCGCGATCTATGGCGAAATCTCGAACACCGCACTAAGCACGACCAGCGCAACTCAACTGGTCAACAACGCTGCCAGCAGCGGCAAGGTGCTTAAAATCAACTCAATCGTCGTGGCGAATAACAACGGCTCTGCCGCTGCGGACATCACGATCAATGTCTATTCCGCCGCAAGCCTTGGCGGTACGGCATATCCTGTCGCATCGACTATTTCTGTACCTGCTGACGCGAGTTTGATCGTAACGGACAAGAGCACGAGTTTCTATCTCAAAGAGAATATGTCCATCGGCGCAACTGCCGGTACAGCAAACTACCTTACGGTTACTTGCTCGTGGGACGAAATCTCCTAAATGAAAAAACAACTCGCATTCCTCTCTGGTATTCCTCGTTCTGGTTCGACTGTCCTTGCGGCAATCCTTAACCAGAATCCTATGACTCATGTGTCTACTACCTCCGGTTTGGTTCACGCACTCGACGGCCTTGCGAACACTTGGCATTCCGCTGGTCTCTTAAACGAGAACGACAAGGATAGAACCAAGCTCGCTCAAACCATGCGTGGGATGATCGATGCGTTCTACGATGACATCCCCGCGCCTGTGGTAATAGACAAAAGTAGGGGCTGGCCGATCGCGCAAATCCAAGGTGCTATGGCACAGGTCTTAAGCCACCAGCCGAAGATCATCGCTACGGTGCGTTCTGTACCCGACTGTGCGGCCAGCTTTGTGCGTATTGCCAAGCCCGAAGACCTCGACGAGTTTATGGCCAGCGGTCAGTTGATGGATCATCTAAAGGCGGCGTATATCTCTCTGCAAAACGGGTACAACTACGCGCCTGAGAACTTCCTCATCGTGGAGTACGAAGACCTGATCGCTGACCCAAAATCACAATTGCAACGCATCCACACCTTCCTCGAACTGCCTGACTTCGTTTACGACTTCGACAATATCGACGGGTCTACGGTGGCAGAGGATGACGAACAGTTGCACGGCACAGCCGATATGCACAAAGTAGCACCCGTCCTGAAGAAGCAACACGCCCAAGACCCACGGGATGTGCTTAAACACCACTACACCGCCTTCTGCCAGCCTGAATTTTGGTTAGAACGCCCACGCACAACGCCTGAGCTTACCGACCTAGACCTGCAACTCGCTGCCAGCACAACTGGTAATTTTGCCGAAGGTTGGCGCATTGCCCAAGAGTTAGAAGCCAAAGAGCCAACTAACGACCGTGCTGCGTACAACCGTGGCTGGTATCTGTTGCGTCAAGGCCAGATTCAGAAGGGCTATGCACTCATGGACAGAGGCCGCAAGGCGGGTGTGTTCGGTAACAAACGCCCAGATGTTCCAACTCCATTGTGGGATGGCAAGTCTAAAGGCATCGTCATGCTGTACCTCGAAGGCGGCCTAGGCGACCAGATTCATCAAGTGCGATATGCCAAGAACATCGCGGACAAGGGTTGTACAGTTATCGTTGCTTGCACAGGCCAGTTGGCATCCATATTTGTTGGTGTTGCTGGCGTGTCTGCTGTTATCCAGCATGAAGCAGCGTTCGGTATCTACCACGACTTTGTTGTGCAAGGTATGAGCGCAGTAGTGCCGTTGGGCATGGAACTGGAAGACCTGTCTGGTGCGCCGTATATCGCCAAACCGACAGTAATCAAAGGCCACAAAAAGCGCATTGGCTTACGCTGGTCGGGCAATAAATCATTCGAGCAAGACCACCACAAATTGTTCCCCGCAGAACTAATGTTTCACGCCGTAAAGGGCGCAGATGCAGAGTTTGTTAGCCTACAGCGTGATGCTGATTTGGAGTTCAAGCCTGGTTGGGTCAAAGACTCAAAGCTGGATACTTGGGAAGACACCCGTGCTGCTATTGCTGGATGTGATTTGGTTATTTCGTCATGCACGAGCGTGGCGCATCTTGCTGGTGCGATGGGCGTTGAAACTTGGCTTATCTCACCCGTGCTACCATACTTCTTGTGGGCGGCAGAGGGCGATAAGACACCCTACTACGACAGCATGACAATTTACCGGCAAGAAGTTTTTGGCGAATGGCAAGCACCGTTCGACAAGATTAAAGGAGATTTACTATGAGTACTTCATATCCCGGTGGGATAATCAGTAAAACTGCCCCAACGGTAGTCGGCCCGACAGATGGAGAAGGTGGTTCCGCCCCCGGTATCTGGACGCTTGAACAAGCGATGGGCTATGAGAAGTTAGGGCAGTGGCCGAAACCTGTGGCACCGAAAGAGGGCTGGACATGGGGCTATAACCCCTTCGGCCAACTCGGCCTCGGGAACACTACCAACTACTCCAGCCCTAAACAGGTCGGATCGCTGACTACTTGGTCAAGTATCGCTGGTGGGTTCTACCACACCATCGCTACCAAAACAGACGGCACGCTGTGGACATGGGGGTATAACGCCCACGGTCAACTCGGCCTCGGTAACACCACCGACAGATCAAGTCCAGTACAGGTCGGTTCGCTGACTACTTGGTCAAGTAT
>DYMR01000211.1 GCA_020721485.1 Halothiobacillus neapolitanus
GGGCCTGCTGCTGATCGGCTCGGCGGTGTATTTAGGCGCACTCAGTGCGCTGGATGCCGCCGCCAGCGGCTGGAAGAAACTGTGGAAATCGCTCGGCGTCGTGCTGCTGCTCTGGGGCGCGTTGATTTTGATCGGCGTGTCCGCTGGCGGCAAAGGCACGGTCCTCGCACCGCTCAGCGGGCTGTCGCTCGGCGGCGGGGGCGGTGCTAGCGCGCCGGCAGCCCTCCCGTTCCAACGCATCAAAAATCTGGCGGAACTCAATCAGCAACTGGCCGCCGCGCACGCCGCCGGCAAGCCGGTGATGATTGATTTTTATGCCGACTGGTGCCCGGAGTGCAAAAAAATGGAGCACGACACCTTCAGCGATGCCCGCATCATCGGCGCGCTCAAACCCTTCGTGGTGCTGCAAGCGGATGTGACCGCCAACAACGAGGAAGACAAAGCCCTGTTCAAGCGCTTTGGCGTCATCGGCCCGCCGACCATCGTGTTCTTCAACGCCCAAGGCGCAGAACAAAAAGCGCTGCAAGTGGTGGGGTACGAAGGGCCGGAAACTTTCCTGAAGCAAATTCAGGCAGTTCAACCGTAACCATGTATTCGGGCATTGCCTCAGGCAATGCCCTGAACCTGCGGGTATACTGCGCCGAACTTCGCTTTTGTTGGGTGTTCCGTGGCTGATTCATCCGCTTCTTCCGCCCCCCGCAGCGCCCGCTGCGGCCATCCCGAATCCCACTCGGCCATCCGGTTTTCGCGGGTGGGCATCATCATTCGCCCGCAGGCCGACGAGGCCATGTGCCGCGTGCTGACCAAGCTCATCGACCTGCTGGACGCCCACCAACTCGATTGGGCGCTGGAATCCTCCTGCGACAACCCCTTGATCGACCAGCCGGTGCAGCGCTTTGATCGGCATCAACCGGATCGGGATTTGATCGTGGTGCTGGGCGGCGATGGCACCCTGCTCAATGCCGCCCGCAGCTTGAGCCAATGGGACATCCCGATCATGGGCGTCAACCTCGGGCGACTGGGGTTTTTGGTGGATATTCGCCCCAGCGACCTCAAACAATACTTCGAAGCCATGCTGCGCGGCGAATTCATCGAAGAGCGGCGCTTCCTGCTTGAAGGCACCCTGATGCGCGGTGAAACCCGCCTGATGCACGCCGTCGCCTTCAACGACATCACCTTCAAAATGCGCGATCCGGCGCGGATGGTCGAATTTGAAATGTTCATCAACGGCATGTTGCTCAACCAGCAACGCTCCGATGGCGTCGTGGTCTGCACGCCGACCGGCTCGACCGCCTACGCCCTATCCGCCGGCGGGCCGTTGATCGCGCCCGATCTCGATGCCGTCGGCATTGTCTCGATTTGCCCGCACACCTTGAGCTACCGCCCGATTGTCGTGTCCAGCCGCCATGTGATCGAAATCACCCCAAAACCGCAATCGCGCGGCGGCGGCGTCATGAGCTTCGACGGCCAAATCAACCACCCGCTCGAAGTGGGCGACACCCTCGTGATTCGGCGGCACGATCACGACATCCGCCTGATCCACCCCTGCCACTACGATTACTACGCCCTGCTGCGCACCAAACTGTGCTGGGCAGAACAAACCGGCTGACCCGTCATGCTCTCTTCGCTCACCATTCGCCACATCGCCCTGATCGACCGGCTCAACCTAGATTTCTCGGCAGGCTTTACCACCCTGACCGGCGAAACCGGCGCGGGCAAATCCATTTTGATCGACGCCATCGGCCTGATTCGCGGCGACCGCGCCAATGCGCAACTCATCATGGCGGGGCAAGAGGAAGCCGAAGTTCAGGCAGAATTTTCTGTGGCAGAACACAGCCCGGCGGCGCAGTTTCTGGCCGAAGAAGGGCTGACCGATCCCGACGCGCCCGGCATCGTCCTGATTCGGCGCAGCCTCACCCGCGACGGGCGCGGCAAGTTGTGGATCAATGGCCGCCAATCGCCGCTGACCGCCCTGAAAACCTTGGGCGCCCTGCTGATTGATGTGCATGGCCAGCACCACAACCAAAAATTGCTGCACAAGGCCGAACAACGCGCCACGCTGGATGGCTACGCCGGCCTCACGCGCGAAGCCGAGGCGCTGGCGCGTACCGCCAAATCCTTACATCAGGCCGAACAGCAGCAGGCCGAGCAAGATGCAGCCGCCGCCGCGCGCACCGATCGCCGCGCCCTGCTCGCCTTTCAGCTCGAAGAAATCGACAGCATCGCGCCGGAACCGGATGAATTCGCCCAGCAACACCAACTACTCAGCCGCTTATCTCGGCAAGACGAATGGCGCCAAACCCTGCACGCGCAAATCGCCGCGCTGTACGAAGGCGAAGACAGCGCGCACGACCGCCTGAGCGCCGCGCAGCACGCGCTGGAACGCTTGGTCGCGCTGGACGAACGACTGGCGCCCATTGTCGAAGCCCTCGCCAGCGCCGCCATTGAAGTCAGCGAAAGCGCGCACAGCCTGCGCGATCAACTGGATGCCGAAGACGACGACCCCGCCCAGCTCGACCGCGTGCAACGCCGGCTCGATGTCCTGCATCAGCTCGCGCGCAAACACCGCATCGCACCCGAACAGCTCGACGCACACCTCGCCAACCTGCGGGCAGAAGCCGACCGCTTAGCGGCCGAAGAAGCCAGCGGCGATGCGCTGCGGGACGACATCGCCCAACGGCGCGCAACCTACGACACCCAAGCAGCGGCATTACACGCGCAACGCACCGCCGCCGCACCGAAGCTCAGCCACGCCGTCAGCGAGGCCATCCGCCAACTGGGCATGCCGCATGGCCAAATCGAAATCGAATGCGCCCGCATCAGCCAGCCCGACACCCGGCCAGAAGCCGGGCTCGACGAAGTGCAATTCCTCATCAGCGCCAACCGTGGGCAACCGCCCCAACCCTTAAGCGAAATCGCCTCCGGGGGCGAACTGGCGCGCGTCAGCCTCGCGTTCAAGACCCTCACCGCCGCCTTCGACCCTGTGCAAACCTTTATTTTTGATGAAGTCGATACCGGCATTGGCGGGGCGATTGCCGAAATCGTGGGACGCCACCTGCATGCCTTGGGACAAAGCCGGCAAGTGCTCTGCGTCACGCATCTCCCGCAGGTCGCCGCGCAGGGGCAACACCAAGTTCAAGTACAAAAAACCCACTTCGACAGCGGCACCCGCACCACCCTCACCGCGCTAAACGCCGC
>DYMR01000019.1 GCA_020721485.1 Halothiobacillus neapolitanus
TTTCGCCACTACCCCCTCAAGATAGCGTGTCTACCAATTCCACCACGTCCGCGAATTCTTGTACTCAACCACCGCAGTCTATGCGGCGCAGGCCATTGATCCATCCCAACGGGCACCCGACGAAGGGGTCGGGGTGCGCCAATCAGGCGGGATCAATGCCCTGCGGCAGCCCCCGGCACATCGGCAGGCTTATCCTGACCGGGGGCGGCTGGGGGCGTCTGCGCGCCGCTGATTGTGGATGGCACATCGGCGGGCTTGCCTTGCTCAGCCGGCGCCGACGGTGTGGCGGAGCTTGAGGAAGGTGCAGAAGTCGGTGCATTCGGCGCAGTTGCCGAAGCGGGCTCCGTCTTTGAAGCGGGCACAGAATCTACCACGCTGGACGGGTTGTGTGAAGCGTTAATGACATAAGCCAGCAGCAAACTGGTGGCAAAAAACGCGACCACCAACCAGCCTGTGAGCTTCTGCAAAAAGGTGGCTGCGCCGCGCGCGCCAAATACGGTGCCGGAGGCGCCTGAACCAAACGCCGCGCCGGCATCTGCCCCTTTACCGTGTTGAATCAAGACCAAGCCGATCAAGGTCAGGCCGATAAACACATGAATGATCAAAATCAGAATTTGCATGAAGCCTACTCAACGAGTCTCTGCCGCTGCGCGACAGATGGACAAAAATTCTTCCGCCTTCAAAGAGGCGCCGCCGATCAACCCGCCGTCGATATCCGGCTGGGCGAACAGTTCCGCTGCGTTCTCCGGCTTGACGGATCCGCCGTATTGCAGCCGCACGATGCGCGCCACATGCGGGTTGTATTCCGCCAGCAAGCCGCGAATGAACGCATGCATCGCTTGGGCTTGCGCAGGCGTGGCCGTCAGGCCGGTGCCAATCGCCCAAATCGGTTCATACGCGACGATCACGCGCTCGAACGCCTGAATGCCGACGACATCCACCACGGCACGCACCTGGGTGCGCACCACGGCTTCCATGTGCCCCGCTTCGCGCTCGGCCAAGGTTTCACCCACGCAGAGCACCGGCACCAGCCCGGCAGCCAACGCCCGCACCATTTTGCGCGCGATCACGGCATCGGTTTCGCCAAATAGGCTGCGCCGTTCCGAATGACCCAGAATGACATAATGGCAGCCCACGGCGCGCAGCAAATCGGCGGAAACTTCGCCGGTGTACGCGCCGCTGACTTGCTCGGCACAATCTTGGCCACCGATGCGCAGCGCCGAGCCAGCCGAGCCGTTGACGGCACTGGGAATCAACACGCAGGGCGGGCACATGCCGATTTCCACGGCATCCAATGCGCCGGTGCCGGTCAACACGGCACTGACCCACGCTTCCGTTGAAGCGGGGCTGCCATTGAGTTTCCAGTTACCGATCACCACCGGTTGACGCATACCATCTGTTCTCATAATTTCCGGATCAACCGAGCCAGGCAGACATCGCTGGCCAGTTCCAAGGGTGCGTAAGGGTACTGATGCAAGCCGCCAAAATCAATGGTTTTGCATGCAATTCATTCATCCCGCCGCCACAGTGCGCACGACAGCGGCGATCTGTTCGGCGTAGCGGGTCACTTCGCCGGCCTGCTCGCCTTCGACCATGACGCGAATCAGCGGCTCGGTGCCCGAGGCGCGCAACAACACGCGCCCGCGCGCTTTCAGGGCGGTTTCGACCGCACGCAC
Source organism: Halothiobacillus neapolitanus (assembly GCA_020721485.1). Classification (GTDB taxonomy): domain Bacteria; phylum Pseudomonadota; class Gammaproteobacteria; order Halothiobacillales; family Halothiobacillaceae; genus Halothiobacillus; species Halothiobacillus neapolitanus_B. The sequence continues at coordinate 1,677 of DYMR01000019.1, forward strand.
GGCATCCACAATGGCCGGTGCGGCCAGATCAACCGGCGTCCGCGTGCGCACATTCACCAAGGTTTGCGGAAACATGGGCATCCCTGCAGCCAGTTCTGACAAACTGCGGCCACTGTGGTGCATCGCCGACAGCACTTGCAACGCGGCAATCACGCCATCCCCGGTGGTGTGGCGATCCAAGCACAAGATGTGGCCGGAAGACTCCCCGCCAAGCAACCATTGCTGCCGCCGCAGTTCTTCGTGCACATAGCGGTCGCCCACCTTGGCCCGCGCGAACGACAAGCCCAATCCGGCCACCGCCTGTTCCAGGCCCAAATTGCTCATCAAGGTGCCCACCACCCCGCCTTGGTAGCCCGCCCGCGCAACCCGATCAGCGGCGATGATATAGATCAACTGATCTCCATCCAGCACGCGCCCGGCATCATCGACCAGCAGGACGCGATCGCCATCGCCATCCAGCGCAATACCCAAATCGGCGCGGAACTCCGCCACGGCGCGGATGAGCGCCGCCGGCTCGGTAGACCCCACGCCGTCGTTGATGTTGAGGCCGTCCGGCTCGACGCCCATGCGAATGACTTCGGCACCCAATTCGGTAAAGACGCGGGGCGCCACTTGGTAGGCCGCACCATGCGCGCAATCGACCACCACCCGCATGCCGGCTAGGGATAGCCCGATTTCCACGGTGCTTTTGCAAAATTCGATGTACCGCCCCGGTGCGTCATCAATCCGCTGCGCCTTGCCCAAAGAAGCCGAGGGCTGGATGGTCATGGGCTCATCCAGCATGGCTTCAATTTCCGCCTCGACGGCATCCGGTAATTTTTCGCCGGTGGCGGAAAAAAATTTCACGCCGTTGTCGCCAAAAGGATTATGCGAAGCACTGATGACCACGCCGGCAGACGCACGCAGGGTGCGGGTCAGATACGCGATGGCCGGGGTCGGCATCGGCCCCAGTAAGCGCACATCGACGCCGGCAGCAGAAAAACCCGCCTCCAGCGCCGACTCGAACATATAGCCGGAGATGCGGGTGTCTTTACCGATCAAAACGCGCCGCTTGCCCTGCTGACCCAGTACGCGGCCTGCCGCCCAGCCCAACTTCAGCACAAACTCGGGCGTCATCGGCCACTGCCCCACCGCCCCGCGCACGCCATCCGTTCCAAACGCCTTCATCCGGCTCCGCCCTCAAGTGTGTGTCAACAAACAGTCCAAAACCCACGCATCATAGCCCGCCAAACAAAAAAAGGCCGCCCCTTAGGACGGCCTTTCACCTCACAGGATGCGCAAGGCACCCCCGCGACGGATTACTCCGTTTGCGGCATGTTGACCTTCGCGCCCGGCTGATTCATCTGCGAAATGTACGCAGACACATCACGGATTTCATCCGGGGTCAGGTATTTGGTCTGGGCATTCATCACATAGGAATACTTGCCCAGTTGTTTGCCGGCTTTGTACATTTCCAGCATGGAAGACACCGCCGACATTGGCATGCCAGCGAGCTTCGGCGCATCCAACAATTTTCCACCCTCGCCGTCCATCCCGTGGCACACCGAGCAGGTTGAGAAAATGGCGTGACCAAAACCGATGTTGGCATCCGCAGAAATCATCGCCGGCGCCGGGGCAGCCGCAGGCGCTGCGGCCGCAGCCGGTGCCGCACCAGCCGCCGGGGCAGCACCGCCGCCCAGTGTCGCGATGTACGCAGCCAAATCCGCGATGTCCGTCGGGGACAGGTTGGCCACCTGCGGCGCCATGGTGCTGTAGCGCGCGCCGCCCAGATTGTGTTTCTTCAGTGTGGCCATGTCACCGGCTTTGAACGCGGTGAGAATGGTGTCGGCATCGGCCGCAGACAGATGGGTCAGATTCGGGAAAGCGCCCCCGTTACCTTTGCCATCGGCACCGTGACAGGCCGCGCATGTTGCAAATTTGGTTTTGCCCGCAGCGGCATCACCGGCCGCCAGGGTCACCAGCGGCTGAACCATCAAACCACCGAGCGCAAGGGCCAGCAGCGAACGACGCATCATCTTCATAGTGTGTGAACTCTCTATTTTTTCTCATGAACAATCCGTGAGTCGCTTGCGGCAAACCCATCAGATACCCCCAACCTTAGTAAAATATCAGAGAAGCCTAATAAGGAACAAACCAATGCCGCTTATGAGGTAGCAATTCCTTAAATAACCGTCATCCGACACCGCAAGAAATCAAGGTTTAACAGGCTGTTCAGTCGCTCAATCCGACTCGTGCTGAAGGGCGCGAACCAAGCGCAGCGCCTGCGCGGTTTCCGCCACATCATGCACACGAACGATGCGCGCACCGCGTTCCACGGCCAATGCCGCCAATATGGCGCTGCCCAAACCGCGCGCCGAGGGTGGCACGCCCAGCACCTCGCCGATCATGCGCTTGCGGGACAAACCCACCAGCAGCGGAAAGCCCAAGGCCGCCAACTGGGGCAACCCGCGCAAAAGGGCGTAATTCTGCGGTGTGTTTTTGGCGAAACCGAATCCGGGATCCAGCACAATCTGCCGAGCGGCGATGCCGACAGCCTGCGCGGCCTGCACCCGCTGCACTAATTCCGCCTGAACCTGCGGCACCACCGCCTCGTACTGCGCCAAGGCATCCATGGTCGTCGGCTCGCCGCGCGAATGCATTAGGCAGACGAACACGCCGACTTCACGCACCAACTCTGCCGCCGTTTCCAGCGCCTGCGGGCGCGTGAGGGCGCGCACATCGTTGATGAGGGAAGCCCCGGCGGCGACCGCCGCCCGCATAACGGATGGCGCACTGGTATCGACCGACAGGGGCACTTCAAACCGCGCCGCCAGCGCCTCGATAACCGGCACTACCCGCGCCAATTCTTCCTCCACGGCCACCGTGGCTGCGCCCGGTCGCGTCGATTCCCCACCAATGTCGAGTAAATCCGCGCCCTGTGCGATGAGTTGCGCCGCGCGGTCAATCACGCGATCAAGTTGCAGGCGCTGCTGGGCAAAAAAAAGCCCCCCATCCGAAAATGAATCGGGGGTGGCATTGAGAATCGCCATGATACGCGGCGCGGCCCCTTGCATCATGGCGCGAAGCTGCGCCTGCGGCACCGCGTCAGTGGGGGGCGGCTGAACCACCAACGGTTCCCGACGAACCCAGCCCAGCGGCAACCGACGCGCCCTCGCTGACTGGCGCGCCCGAAGGCGGCGTGGGCGACTGGCCGGAAGACGACGCACCGCCTTGTCCCCAGCCCGCCGGTTCCCGCACCGGGCGGCGCGCCATCAAATCGTCGATCTGGCCGATGTCGATGGTTTCAAACTTCATCAGCGCATCCGACATGGCATGCAGAATGTCGATGTTGTCCGTCAGCAATTGCTGGCAGCGTTGATAGTTGCGGTCAATCACGGCGCGCATTTCCGCGTCGATGACGCCCGCCGTGGTATCCGACACATTGCTGCCCGGCACGGAGCGCCCAAACATCGCCTCGCCATCTTCTTCCGAGTAGGCGAGCGTGCCGAGTTTGTCGGACATGCCCCACTTGGTGACCATGTTGCGGGCAATTTCCGTGGCGCGCTCGATGTCGTTCGACGCCCCGGTCGTGACCGCTTCCGCCCCGAAAATCAGCTCTTCAGCAATCCGCCCGCCAAACAGGCTGGAAATGTTGGATTCGAGCTTGCGTTTGGAATAGCTGTACCGATCCTGATCCGGCAGGAACATGGTGACGCCCAGCGCGCGACCGCGCGGGATGATCGACACCTTGTACACCGGGTCATGTTCCGGCACCAACCGCCCCACGATGGCGTGCCCCGCCTCGTGGTAGGCCGTGAGTTTTTTCTCGGATTCACTCATCGCCATGGATTTGCGCTCTGCGCCCATGATGATTTTGTCTTTGGCGCGTTCCAGATCGGCCATCACCACTTCGTTTTTGTTCGCACGGGCGGCGAATAGCGCCGCTTCGTTGACGAGGTTGGCCAGGTCCGCACCGGAAAATCCCGGCGTGCCGCGCGCCAACAGATTCGGTTCGACATCCGCACCGGCCGGCACTTTGCGCAAATGCACTTTCAAAATTTGCTCACGACCGCGCACATCCGGCAACCCGACGATTACTTGGCGATCAAACCGGCCTGGCCGCAACAAAGCTTTGTCGAGCACATCCGGGCGGTTGGTGGCGGCAATGATGATGATGCCTTCGTTGCCCTCAAACCCGTCCATTTCTACCAACAACTGGTTCAGGGTTTGCTCGCGCTCATCATGCCCGCCGCCCATGCCGGAACCGCGATGGCGACCCACCGCGTCAATCTCGTCGATAAAGATGATGCAAGGCGCATGTTTTTTCGCCTGCTCGAACATATCGCGCACGCGGGAAGCGCCCACCCCAACGAACATTTCGACGAAATCGGAGCCGGAAATGGTGAAGAACGGCACTTTGGCCTCGCCCGCCACCGCTTTCGCGAGCAGGGTTTTACCAGTACCCGGTGGGCCGACCATCAGTACGCCACGCGGCACGCGGCCACCCAAACGCTGGAATTTGCCCGGATCGCGCAGAAAATCAACCAGCTCAACCACATCTTGCTTGGCTTCATCCGCCCCGGCGACATCGTTGAAAGTGACTTTGACCTGATCTTCGCCCATCAGCCGCGCCTTGGATTTACCGAAGCTCATAGCGCCGCGACCGCCGCCGCCCTGCATTTGGCGCATGAAGAACACCCAAATGCCGATCAGCAGCAGGAACGGGAACCACTGAATGAAAATCGTCATCAGCAGCGATGGCCGCTCCGGCGGCATCGCGTCGATCTTGACATTGTTTTTCAGCAAATCGCCAATCATGGCGCGGTTGTCGGTTTCCGGGCTGTAGGTTTCGAAAGTCGCGCCAGAACTGGTTTTCCCGGTAATGGTTTTGCCTTCGACAATCACCGATTGCACGCTGCCGCCATTCACATCGCTCAGAAACTGCGAATAGCTCATCGGCATGCTGGCGGTCGAACGCGAACTGAAGCTGTTGAACACCGTCATCAGCACGATGGCGATGACGACCCACACCAGGATGTTTTTGGTCAAATCGTTCAACGAAATTTCCTCTGACTGTGCCTCGGCGCAAAACCCGCCGGGCGTTTGTGGCGCGCACCACTGAGTGCCCGCCGCTGTTCATCAACCTTATACCACGCGCTTACCGCGCGCCACCAAATACACTTCGCGCGAGCGCGGCCGCGACGCTTTGGGCTTGCGCACGACCACGGAGTCGAAGCCCTGCCGGGCGGTGCGCATCAGCTCATCAAACCCTTCCCCTTGGAAGACCTTGCTCACGAACACGCCGCCGGGCTTGAGCATTCGAACGCAAAAATCCAAGGCAAGTTCCGCCAAATACATGGCGCGGGGAATATCGACGGTTTCCACCCCGCTCATGTTCGGTGCCATGTCGGAAATGACCAGATCGACCGGTTGCCCGGCCAGCGCCGTCGTGAGCGCCTGCAACACCGCCTCGTCGGAAAAATCCCCCTGCATGACGGTGGTATGGGCAAAGTGGTCCATTGGCAAGAGGTCGAGCGCAAAAATATGCCCGCGATCCCCCACCACACCGGCCGCGTATTGCGTCCAGCCGCCCGGAGCCGCGCCCAGATCGACCACGCGCTGCCCCGGCCTTAAGAATTGATCGCGTTCGTTGAGTTCGATGAGTTTGTACACCGCCCGTGAGCGGTAGCCTTCTCGCTGCGCGCGCAGCACGAACTCATCGCGGAAATGTTCTGCCAACCATCGTTGGCTGCTGCTCGACCGAGCCATAGAGAACCTGATGAGGAAATAATTCCGCATTATGGTAGCAAACCATCAAGCGACCAAATGCGACGCCGTGGCCGATCACCGATCAATGCAGCGATCGGTCACGGCGTCGAGATTCAACGGCGCCCCAGCACCTGGCGCCGCCCCTCATGCTTAGTGCTTCATGCCCCCTTCCGGCATCATGCTGCTGCGTTTTTTCACCGGCACCGTCAGGGTTTCGTGGCTGCCATCGGCAAAATACAGCGTCACCGGCACGGTCATCCCGGCCTTAATCGTCTCGGTCGGCTCGATCAGCATGATGTGATACCCGCCCGGCGCCAACCGCGTTTCCCCGTGGGCAGGCACCACGATTTCTTTTTGCTCGATCATTTTGTGCATGCCGTTTTCTTCAATCGAGCGGTGCAGTTGCACTTCTTTGAATCCCGGCGCGGCGGCACGCACCAAGGCTTCAGAGGTGTCGCTGGTGTTTTTCATGGTCAAGAACACCGCGCTCGCCATTGCCCCCGGTGGTTGTTCGGGAATCCACGCCCCCGTCACCACCGGCGCCGCCACCGCCGACCCCATACTCAGAACGAAAGCCGCCACCCAGCCACTGGATTTTTTAACCACGCGTTTCATTGCACCACCTCTTTGAAAAACTGTACCAAGGCTTGCGTCATCGCCGCCGGATCATGCGGCGAGGGCAACAAAGCCACCATCTTCCCATCCGGGGAAATCAAACGATATCCGGTGTCATGATCGATTTCGTAGGTCACATCGCCCGGCGCATGCGGCGAAATACGGTAGCCCGCTTTGAGCGCGCCCGTCACCGAATCAATCGCCGCCCGCGAACCGGTCATGCCGATGAATGCCGGGTCAAAATAATGGGCATATTCCGCCAAGCGCTTGGGGTTATCCCGCTCGGGATCGACCGACAAAAACACCACCTGCCACTGCACGGCGGGCAGTGCTTTTTTTAACAGCGGCATGAGTTGCGCCAAGGCGGTCAACTCGGTCGGGCAAATATCCGGGCAGAAGCTATAGCCGACATAAAACAGCGTCCAGCGCCCCTGAAACATCGTCGGCGTGTGCAGTGCGCCGCTTTGCGCGACAAAATCCGCCGTCGGCACGGTGATCGGCGGCGACATCGGGCGCAGCACCAATAAATCCGGCGAGTGATACGCCGCCAGCCGCGCGGACGACACCGGCGCCTCGTTGACGGACGGTTGCCCGCAGCCGGCGAGCATTCCCGTGAGGAGAACCATCGCCACCGCCCACACCACCGCCAAGCCGCGCGTCGGTCGTTGCCAGAATGAATGCCTTACGATGCGCATGCGCCCCCCGCTTACTGTCACCGGAAAAGGCGGTTAATATGCCGCCACCTTCACGCCGAATTCAATGCGTGATTTCACACACTGTCGAAGAATGCCATGCCCCTGAATACCAAACAAAAACAACTTCTGCGTGCCGAAGCGCACCACCTCAGCCCCGTGGTGATGCTCGGGCAACACGGTTTGACCGATGCGGTGCTCGCAGAAATTGAAGTGGCGCTGACCACCCACGAGCTGATTAAAGTCAAAATCGCCGGACAAGACCGCGAAGACAAGCGCGCCATCATCGACCGCATCACCGAAGCCACCCGCGCAGATCTGGTGCAAACGGTCGGGCACATCGCGATTCTGTTCCGCCCAAGACCGCCCAAAGCCTGATGCGCCCGGATGTTTCTGCCGTTTTTGAGTGAGGGCGCGCAGGCCGACCCCACCGATTTCCCCCCCGTTCAGAAAGCATTACGGGAACCGAACGGGTTGCTGGCCGTGGGGGGCGATCTCTCCCTGCCGCGCCTGCTGGCCGCCTATGAACGCGGCATCTTCCCGTGGTACAGCGCAGACGACCCGATTTTGTGGTGGGCGCCCGACCCGCGCACCGTATTCACCCCCAGCCGCTTTCACCTCTCCCGTTCGCTGGCGAAATGGCGGCGGCAGGGGCAGTACCGCATCACCGTCGATCAAGCCTTTGCCGAAGTGGTGGCGGGCTGCGCCGCGCCGCGCTCGGATCAGGATGGCACCTGGATCGTGCCGGAATTATTCGATGCCTTTCTGCGGGTGTTTCATGCCGGCTACGGCCATTCGGTCGAAGTGTGGCAGGGCGATCAACTGGCCGGCGGGTTGTTCGGCGCGCGTTTTGGCCGCGCGGCCTTCGGTGAATCCATGTTCAGCCGTGCGCCGAATGCCTCCAAATGCGCCCTTGCCGCGATTTTGCTCGATCAAGTCTGGGGACCGATCGACTTCTTGGATTGCCAATTCAGCACCGAACATCTGCTGAGCCTCGGCGCGCAGGAGTGGTCGCGCAGCCGGTTCATGCAGCGGCTGAATTTGGCCATGCACGGCATTTGACGGCTCTGCCGTCGATCCGTACATTCAAAACCCCGTTGTTCATTTTTTAAGGCGACCCGCATGCCGCATCACGATGTCATGGCCTCCCTGCTGATCCTGCTGATCATCTCGGTCGTCGCCGTGGTTGGCTTGCAACGGCTGCGCTTGCCGGCGATTTTGGGCTATTTGCTCGTCGGCGCCGTGGCCGGTCCCTACGGCCTAACCCTCATCGGCAACATCAACGATATTCACCTGATCGCCGAATTTGGCGTGGTTTTCCTGCTGTTTATGCTGGGACTGGAGTTTTCCCTCCCCCGTTTGATCGCCATGCGCCGCGCGGTCATCGGCATGGGCGGCGCGCAGGTGATCGCCACGGCGGGCATCACCGGCGCCACCGCCTGGTTTATGGGCTTTTCCCCCGCAGCCGCCTTTGTGTTGGCGGGCGTGATGACGGTGTCCTCGACCGCCATCGTCATCAAACAACTCGGCGACCAGCTTGAAATCAACAGCCGCCACGGCAACAACGCTGTGGGCGTGCTGCTGTTCCAAGACCTGGCCGCAATTCCATTTTTAATCATCATCCCCGTACTCGGCGCCACCATTGGCCGCACGGTGGATACCACCCAAGTCAGCATCAACATTGGCCTCACCATCGGCGCCGGCGTGCTGGCAGCGGTCGTCTTGTTTTTTGGCGGGCGCTGGGTGCTGCGCCCGCTGTTCCGCGAAATTGCGCGCTCCCGCTCGGCCGAGCTGTTCACCATCGCTGTGTTGCTCGTCGTGCTCGGCGCGGGCTGGCTGACCAATCAGGCGGGCATTTCCTATGAACTCGGCGCCTTCTTGGCCGGCATCGCGCTTTCAGAAACCCAATACAAACATCAAATTGAAAGCGATGTGCGGCCATTCCGCGATGTGTTGCTCGGGCTGTTTTTCATCACCATCGGCATGATGCTCAATGTGCGGGAACTGCCGCAAGTCATCGGCTGGGTGCTGCTGCTGCTCGTGCTGTTGATCGTCGTCAAAACCGTGATTGTGTTTTTGATTGGTCGGCTGATGGGCGAAGAACCCGGCGTGGCGCTGCGCACGGGGTTGGTGCTGGCGCAGGGCGGCGAATTCGGCTTTGCGATGCTCGCCATTACGGCGCCGCAAATCATGACGGACTTCGAGCGGCAGATGGTGTTGGCCGTGGTGATTTTCTCGATGGCGCTGACGCCGATCATCGTCAAATTCAATGGCCGAATCACCAAGGCGATGGTGCCGAGCTACCAAAGAAAACGGCGTGAAAATCAAGCCCATATCGATCAGTTTTCGCAAGACATGAGCGGCCATGTCGTGATTTGCGGCTTTGGTCGGGTGGGGCAAAATGTCGCGCGCCTGCTACAAAGCGAAGGCTTTGAGTACACCGCCATCGAAATCGACCCGGACATCGTGCAACAGGCGCTCCAAGCTGGTTTGCCGGTGCATTACGGCAATTCCACCCATGCCGATATTTTGAACGCCGCCGGCTTGAGCCGCGCCCGCGCGCTGGTGGTGTCGCACTTGGACGAAACCGCCACGCTCAAAACCGTCGAAGCGGCGCGGAGCTTGTCCGAACACATCCCGATCATGGTGCGCGCCCGCACCGGCGAAGAACTCGATCCGCTGTTCACCGCTGGCGCGAATGAAGTGGTCGTCAGCATTTACGAAATGAGCCTGGTGCTGTCCGGCAATGTGCTGCGCGCGCTGAATGTGCCCGTGTCGAAAATTTTGCGGCAAATTCAGGAAATTCGACGAGAACACTACGCCCCGCTGCGGCACACCTATGCCAGCAGCCGCGCCCGTTCCAACGAAGATTTTCTGCCGCTCGCCCCGCGCACCCTGCGCAACATTACCCTCATCAAAGGGGCCTACGCCATTGGCCGCGCGCTCGAAAGCTGCCTGCCCGCCAGCCGCACCATCGTGGTCGATGCCATCAACCGAGGTGGCATTCGCGGCGAAACCCCGCAGGGCGACACCTTACTGGTCGAAGGCGACATTCTGACCCTGTATGGCGCGCCGGATGAGCTCGATACCGTCGAGCATTTTTTGCTCTCTGGCCGCGAGTAAGCCGTCAACGCCGAATGCCCCCGGATGAATCTGCCGGATGAATCTGCCGGATGAATCTGCCGGATGAATCTGCCGGACAAATCAGCCAGAATCCCCCTTCCTTCATTTCCCCACGATCCGTTTATCCCTATGGCTCCAGCCACACCCCGCGCCCTGCCGCAGCCCGACCGGGCCGATCATCCGGTTTTTCTCCGTGCCGCCGCCCTCGTCGGCACCGCACAAGCCGTATCCACCTTGGTGCAACCCGGCAGTGCGCCGATTTTGGTCATCGCCCCCGACAGCCGCGCCGCCAGCGAATTCGCCCAAGCCTTGGCGATGTTCGGGCACAGCGCCCTGCTCTTCCCGGACTGGGAAGTGCTGCCCTATGATCGGTTTTCCCCGCATCAGGATTTGATTTCCGCCCGCCTCGCCCTGCTCTGGCAACTGCCTCGGCACACCGGCGGCATTTTGCTGGTGGCAGCACAAACCCTGTTGCAGCGCATGGCGCCGCCCAGTTTTATTGCCGGCCAAGGATTCGTGCTGAAAAAGGGCGACCGGCTCGACCCGCATGCCTACCGCGATCAACTGGTCGCCGCCGGCTATCTGGCCGTGAGCCAAGTGATGCAGCCGGGCGAATTCGCCCTGCGCGGCGGGCTGATTGATGTCTACCCGATGGGCATGACGCACCCGGTGCGGATTGATTTGTTCGACGATGAAATCGACACCCTGCGCGGGTTCGACCCGGAAACCCAACGCTCGACCGACCCGGTGGACGCCATCACCGTGCTGCCCGCGCGCGAATTCCCACTCGACGAAGCGGGCATTGCCCTGTTTCGGCGGCAATGGCGCCAACGATTCGAGGGCGACCCAACCCGCAGCCCGGTGTACAAACACATCAGCGACGGCTTGATTCCCGCCGGCATCGAAACCTACCTGCCGCTGTTTTTCGAACAAACCGCCACCCTGTTCGATCACCTGCCCGCCCAAGCGCGCCTGTTCGCCCTGCCCGGCGTGGGCGAAGCCATCGACCGCTTCATCGCCGACACGATTCATCGCTTCAGCCAGCGGGCGGGCGATCTGGCGCACCCGATTTTGCCGCCCGAAGCGCTGTATCAAACCGCCGAAGAAACCGTCGCCGCCCTCAAGCGTTGGCCGCGCTGGGAAACCGTGGCCGCCGCCGATCCGCGCCTGCCGCAAGCCATCGTGCTGCCCCACCACGCCCTGCCGGCGCTGCCGACCGCCGCCCGCGCCGAAGACGAACTCGCCGCGCTGCACAGCCTGCGCCAGCAGTTTTCTGGCCGCATTTTGCTCACCGCCGAAAGCCCTGGCCGCCGCGAGGCACTGGCCGAACTGTTGCGCCACGCCGGGCTAACGGCGCCGGTATTCAGCGCCTGGGGCGATTTTCTGGCCAGCGCCGAGCCGCTGGGTCTGCTGCTTTCGCCCATCGAACACGGCGCCGTGCTGCACACCGCGCAAGGCGACATCGCGCTCATTACCGAAACCGATTTGTATGCCGAACGGGTCGCCCAACGGCGCAAGCGACCGGCGCGCACCCGCGATGCCGATGCGCTGATTCACAACCTCAACGAACTGGCTGTCGGCGCGCCCGTGGTGCACGAAACCCACGGTGTTGGCCGATTCGGCGGATTAGAAACATTAGAAATCAACGGCATGGCGCAGGAATTTTTGATTCTGCACTACGCCGGCGAAGACAAACTGTATGTGCCCGTATCGGCGCTGGATTTAATCAGCCGCTACACCGGCGGCGACGAAGACAACGCCCCGCTGCACAAACTCGGCAGCGGCCAGTGGGAAAAAGCCCGCCGCAAGGCCGCCGAACAAGTGCGCGATGTGGCCGCCGAACTGCTCGACATTCACGCCCGCCGTGCGGCGCGCCGGGGCGAGGCACTCGCGCTGCCGGAGGAATACGCCCGCTTTGCCGAAGGCTTCCCGTTCGAAACCACGCCCGATCAGCAACTGGCCATCGACAGCGTGCTGGCCGATCTCGCCCGCAGCCAGCCGATGGATCGCGTGGTGTGCGGCGATGTGGGTTTTGGCAAAACCGAGGTGGCGATGCGCGCCGCGTTCGCCGCCGTGCTGAACGGGCGGCAAGTGGCGGTGCTGGTGCCCACCACCTTGCTGGCCGAGCAACACCTGCGCAATTTCCGCGACCGCTTCGCCGATTGGCCGATTCGCATCGAAGGGCTATCGCGCCTCACCACCGGAAAAAAATCCGACGCCATCATCGACGAGCTCAAGCAAGGGCAGATCGACATCGTGATCGGCACCCACAAACTGCTGAGCGATGGGCTGGATTTCAAACAACTGGGTCTGGTGATTATCGATGAAGAACAACGGTTTGGCGTGCGGCACAAAGAGCAGCTCAAACGCCTGCGCGCCGAAGTCCATCTGCTCACCCTCACCGCCACGCCGATCCCGCGCACGCTGAACATGGCCTTGAGCGGCATCCGCGATTTGTCGATTATCGCCACCCCGCCGCGCGAACGGCTCGCCGTCAAAACCCTGCTGCTGCGTTGGGACGACGCCCAAATCCGCGAGGCAGTGCAGCGCGAATTGAACCGGGGCGGGCAGGTGTATTTTCTGCACAACGAAGTCAAAACCATCGAAAAAATGGCCGAGCAACTGCAACGGCTCATCCCCGAAGCGCGCATTGCCATCGCCCACGGCCAGCTCTCCGAGCGGGCGCTCGAACAGGTGATGGCGGATTTTTACCACCAACGCTTCAACCTGCTGCTTTCGACCACCATCATCGAATCGGGCATCGACATTCCCACCGCGAACACCATCGTGATTCACCGCGCGGATAAATTCGGCCTCGCGCAACTGCACCAACTGCGGGGTCGCGTCGGGCGCTCGCACCACCGTGCCTATGCCTACCTGATTACGCCCGAACCCGCGCAGATGACGCCCGATGCGGTCAAGCGGCTCGATGCCCTGGCCGCGCTGGAAGACCTGGGCGTCGGCTTCACCCTCGCCACGCACGATCTCGAAATTCGCGGCGCGGGCGAACTGCTCGGCGATGGGCAATCCGGCCAAATGCAAGAAGTCGGCTACAGCCTGTATATGGAACTGCTCGACCGCGCGGTGAAGGCGCTCAAATCCGGCAAACAGCCCGATCTGGCCGCGCCGCTCGAACGGCAAACCAGCGAAATCGACCTCGGCCTGCCCGCCCTGATCCCGAGCGATTTCGTGCCGGATGTCCACACCCGGCTGATCCTCTACAAACGGCTGTCCAGCGCGCCCGATGACGCGACCATCGACCAACTGAAGGTCGAACTGATCGACCGCTTCGGCCTGCTGCCCGACCCCGCGCATACCCTGGTCGAAACCCACCGCCTGCGGCTCAAAGCGCGGGCGCTCGGCATCAAAAAACTCGAATGCGCCACGGGCGGCGCGCGGGTGGTGTTCCGGCCAGATGCCCGCATCGACCCGGCCAAACTGGTGCGGCTGATTCAGCGCGAGCCGCAACAGTACAAACTGAACGCCGACACGCTGAAAATTACCCGCCCACTGCCGGATTTAGCCGAACGCAGCCGCTTGGTTCGGCAAGTACTCAGCGAACTGACACCATGACCGCCCCTATGCCCAGCAGTGCCAACGGTGCCAGCGGTGCCCGCCCCGCCCCGCTCTGGCGCCGCGCCGCCGCGCTGTTTTACGACAGCCTGTTCGTCGTCGCCGTGCTGATGCTCGCCACGCTCATTTTTGTGGCCGCGCACCACGGCGAAGCCGTTCCGCCCGAAGGCGCGATTCAATGGCTCTACCGGCTGTGGCTGCTGGTTTGGGTTGCGGGGTACTTCAGCGGCTTCTGGTGTTGGGGCGGGCAAACCCCCGGCATGAAGGTCTGGCATATCCGCCTGCATCTGCCCGCCGGCGGCTGCTTGCGCCGCGCGATTTCCCGGTTCTTTTTCGGGTTATTCAGCCTCAGCCTTGCCGGCATTCCGTTCTGGCTGGCCGCACGCGACCCGGAACAGCGCGACCTGTTCGACCGCCGCCTCGGCGCACGGGTGCTGCGGGTTTTATAAATCATCCACCGGAAACCAACGCCCGGTTATCTA
>DYMR01000020.1:0-12296 GCA_020721485.1 Halothiobacillus neapolitanus
CCACAAATCACTCAAAATAGGATAGCCCGCCTCATGCGGGCTTTTTTATTTCCACCGGGCGCTGAGTGGACGCGGTCGATGTCGGGCTTGATCGCGGCAGCGGAATCTCTACCGCCAGCAGATGCGGCGCGAGTAATTCCTCAATCCACGCCTGAAATACGCGCACGCGCTGCGGTAGGTGGCGGCGATGCGGATAGACCAAATGCACGGGCATTGGCGCGGGTCGTGCGTTGGGCAAAATTTCGACCAATTCGCCGGCGTCCAGATGCGCGCACACATCAAATCGCGGCACTTGAATGAGCCCCATGCCGGCGAGCGCGCCGGCGATGTAGGGTTCCACATGGTTCACGCTGAGCCGACTGGATAGCCGCATGTGTCGGGTGTCGCCCTGCGCCTGCCATGCCCAGTTTGCCGCGCGGTTTCCCGTCGCCGCCCCGTATTCGATCGTCCAGTGCGCGTCGAGATCTTGCGGGTACTGTGGCACGCCGTAGCGCGCCAGATACGCGGGGCTGGCGCAGTTGACCATGTCGAACGCGCCGAGCGGTCGGGCGATGAGGCTGCTCGCGGCGAGCGGCCCCACGCGCAGCGCGCAATCCACGCCTTCGCGCGCGAGATCGACGAGGTGGTCGCCCGCCCCGAGTTCGATGTCGAGACCGGGGTGGCGCGCAAAAAAATCCGCCAGCGCCGGCACGATGAAACGCCGCGCGATGCGGCTGGGCGCGTCCACGCGCAGGCGCCCGCTGAGTGCGCCGGCATCGGGCTGAAAGTGCCGCTCCAGATCGTCCACGCTTTCGACCAACGCGGTGGCGCGCTCGCGCAGCGCTTCGCCATCGGCGGTCAAACTCACCCGCCGGGTGGTGCGGTGCAGTAGGCGCACGCCGAGGCGCGTTTCAAGCTGGCGCAGTGCGGTGGAAACCGTCGCGCGCGGTAGGCCGAGTTGCTCAGCGACGCGGGTGAAGCTGCCGCAGTCGGCCAGACGCAGGAACAGTCGAAGCCGGTCGATTCGATCCATTGTTCAAAAATCCCGAACAGTTTGTGCGCATTATGCGGATTTATCTTCATGTCGCACCCCCTAGACTGAATGCCCCACCCTTCGTCTGGAGTCCCTCATGTCCAATCTGCACAGCATCCATGGCAAAACCGTTCTCATCGCCGGCGGCGCGAAGAATCTGGGCGGTCTGCTCGCGCGGGATTTCGCACAGCACGGCGCAAAAGCGATCGCCATTCACTACAACAGCGCGGCGACACAGGCGGCGGCCGAGGCCACCGTCGCGGCGATTCGCGCGGCAGGCAGTGAGGCGGTCACGCTGCAAGCCGATTTGTCCACGGCGGGCGCGATGGAAAAACTGTTCGCGGACACGGTCGCCGCCGTCGGTCGGCCAGACATTGCGGTCAACACCGTCGGCAAGGTGCTGAAAAAGCCGATCGCCGACATCAGCGAGGCTGAATACGACGAGATGGCGACGGTCAACGCCAAAACGGCGTTCTTTTTCCTGAAGGAAGCGGGGCCCCACCTCAACGACAACGGCAAGATCGTGACTCTGGTCACTTCGCTGTTGGGTGCCTACACGCCTTTTTATGCTTCGTATGCGGGCACCAAAGCGCCGGTGGAGCACTTCACGCGCGCGGCGTCGAAGGAATTCGGCGCGCGCGGCATTTCGGTCACGGCGATTGGTCCGGGGCCAATGGACACCCCGTTCTTCTACGGCCAGGAAGGCGCCGATGCGGTGGCCTATCACAAGACCGCCGCCGCCCTGTCGCCGTCGAGTAAAACCGGCCTGACCGACATCGCAGACATCGTGCCGTGGATTCGTTTTCTCGTCACGGACGGCTGGTGGATGACCGGGCAAACCATTCTCGTGAACGGCGGCTACACCACCAAATAACGCGCGCGCAGACGCCGCTTTTCGTCCGAAAAAAACCCGCGCAGTCTACGAACAGAGTGCGCGGGTTTTGTTTTCGGCGCCCTGTTTGCCTTATGCGGAGGCGCCCGGCAATTCCGGCAGCTCGGGCGACGCAGGAAGCTCCGTCGTTTCGGGCGCAGTCAGCCATTGCATGAGCAATGCGTTGGCGGCGGGCACGCCCGTGCCGCGCACGCCGGAGAAGGGCAGCCAGTGTACGGTGGCTAGGTCGGGGTCTTTTTTCAAGGCGAACACGGCCTTGCTGATTTCGTTTTGACTGAGTTTGTCGGACTTGCTCAGCAGCGCCAGCACCGGCAGTTGGCGACTGTGGGCGTACAGAATCATTTGCCGATCGGTGTCTTTGAGCGGGTGGCGAATGTCCATAATCACCACCACGCCGGCCAGCGATTCTCGCTTGGAAAAATACTCGGCCAAGGCCGCGCCCCAGCGCACGCGCATGGCTTCCGGCACCTTGGCGTAGCCGTAGCCGGGCAAATCCACCAATCGGCGGCTTTCGTCGCCCAGGCCGAACAGGTTGATGAGTTGCGTGCGCCCTGGGGTGCGCGAGGTGCGCGCCAGGCTTTTTTGCCCGACGAGGGCATTGATGGCGGTCGATTTGCCAGCGTTCGAGCGGCCTGCAAAGGCGATTTCTCGCCCCGAATCCTCCGGTAATTCCCGCAAACTGGGGGCGCTGAGCATGAAGAAGGCGCGCGGCAGGACGATCATATTCTGGGCTCGGGTCACAATTTAAGGGGCTCATGATACGCGCTGTCTCCCGTCCTCGGGGCGGGAATAACGCCCTGTTCCATCAGTCGATTCTTATGGGGCATTGATCAAACCGAATCGCAGCCGCGCCGTTCGCTGCTAGAATCGGCTGATTTTCTGCCGTTGCGCGCCTTTTGGGCGGGGCATGGGCATTGGTCTAACCCGCTGATTGAAACAGGTGCGTGTGATGAAATTGAATCGGTTTTCTGTTGCGTTGGCTGCGATTCGTCCGTTGATCGGAGCCTGCGGGGTGTTGTTGGCCACCACCGTGGCGGTGCAGGCCGCCAGTGATGTGGAGGCGGGCAAGGCCGCCAGCGCGACTTGCGCGGCCTGCCACGGGGCAACGGGCAACAGCGCCGCGCCGATGTTTCCCTCCATCGCCGGCCAATCCGCGAGCTACATCGCCGAGCAGTTGCATGCCTTTCGCGATGGCAATCGGGTGAATCCGATCATGAGCCCGCAGGCCAAGGCGCTGACGGATCAACAAATCACCGATCTGGCGGCCTATTTTTCCGCCCAAACCCGCACGGTGGCCGCGCCTAGCACGGATGATTCCATCCCCGGCGCGCATTTGTGGAAATTCGGCGGACATTCGAACAGCATCGCCGCCTGCGCCGCCTGCCACGGGGCGCAAGGGCAGGGCAATCAGCCGGCCGGTTTTCCGGCGCTGCGCGGGCTCACGCCGCAGTATGTGCTGGAATCGCTGATGTCGTATCGCGACGAGCAGCGCAAAACCGAGCATGCCAACATCATGGTGAGCATTGCGAAAAAACTGTCGGATGACGACATGAAGAATGTGGCGCAGCACATTGCCACTTTCCGCTGATTGCCATTCCTCGTCGCGCCGTTGCCTCGCGTTGTGTCCGTGGCGACTGCGTGAAAAAACTTCGGGGCAAACCCCTGAATAATCCCTGGGGCACGCGCCCCAGCCACGCGCGCCCGGAGGGTGCGTGCCCGCCGGTGACAGTACCGCAGTGTTTGACTCAGGAACTTCTGACCCTGCGCTGGCTCGAACGATCCGCTTGTCTTTATTCCAAGACCTTGCCTGACCGATCGTTTGATTAATTTCGTTTGAATTCTTAGGCCGAACCGCATGTCCGATAGCCCGCACACCGCCACTCCCCCGATCAGCACTGTCCCGCCGCACAAAGTGGCCGCGCCCGGCGTCGCGCGGCGGGTGTTGTTGTGGCTGACCTCGATGAACTTGGCGGTCACGCTGCTGGTGGTGCTGGCCATCGCCTCGGTGATTGGCACCGTGCTCAAACAAGACGAATCCTTCAACAGCTATCTGGATGTGTTCGGCCCGTTTTGGTTTGCCGTGTTCCGCGATCTGTCGCTCTACGATGTGTACTCGGCGGTATGGTTTGTGGCCATTCTGCTGTTTTTGGTCGCGTCCACCTCCTCCTGCGTGAGCCGCAACGCGCCGAGTTTTTTGCGCGATATTCGAAATTTCCGCCTGAACGCGCAAGAAAAATCCCTGCGCGGCTTTGCCCACCGCGCCGAAATGCGCACCGCCGAATCGGTTGAAGGCATTGTGCCGCGCGTGCAAGCGCTGCTCACGCGGCACGGCTACGCCCACCGGATGAAAGCCTCGCCGCAGGAAACCCTGATTTCCGGCCGCAAAGGCGGGCTGAACCGCATCGGCTATATTTTTGCGCATATCGGCATCATCGTGGTGCTGCTCGGCGGCCTGATGGATAGCCAAATTCAGCTCAAGCTGATGGATGCCTTCGGCATGGTGAAGGTGGAAACCCGCAACATTCCCGCCTCCGAAGTCCCGAAAGACAGCCAAATTCCGGTCGGCGGTTTGCAGGCGTTTCGCGGCACGGTCAACATTCCTGAGAAGAAATGGGGCGATGTGGTGTTCATTGGCCTGAAAGATGGCTATGTGATGCAAAACCTACCGTTCAAGATTTATGTAAACAAGTTCGCCATCGAGCATTACGACACCGGCATGCCCAAATCGTATGAATCGAATGTCACGCTCACCAACAAAACCACCGGCGAGCAAATTACCCGCACCATTGAAGTGAACCACCCGCTGCACTACATGGGCTACAACATTTTCCAATCCAGTTTTGGCGATGGCGGCACCGAGCTGAAAATGCAGGCGTGGCAGCTCGCGGGCAAAGCCGGCGTGGCGCAGCCGCTGGATTCTGCGGTATTCCAGAAAAAGAGCTTCGATTTCGATCACAAGCCGTATCAGATCGAATTCACCGATTTCCGCCTGTACAACATCAACCCGGTGGCGGGTAAAGACGGGGTGGTGCATCAGCAAAACATGGGGCCCTCCGTCACCTTCAAACTGCGCAATGCGGCGGGGGAAGCCATTGAATATCAAAACTATTTCTTGCCGATCACCTTCAAAGGACACCAGTATTTCTTAAGCGGCGTGAAACGCAGCATCGGCGGCGCGCAGCAATTTCTGTACATTCCCGCCGACCACAAAGGCACGATCGACACCTTCATGGCCTACTTAGCCACCCTGTCGGATCGGCAAAAAATGCAGGAAATCGCCGCCTCGTTGATCGGCGAAGTGGACAGCAGCGTCACCGGTAAAGATCAGGCGACCAATGCCCAAATCGCCCAATCCGCCAGCGCGTCGATTGCGGATTTGATCGGCACCTTCGTCCACCAAGGCTTCGGCGTGATGCAACAAAAAATCGACGCTGCGCTGGCCAAACGCAACCTCGCGCCCGCTGAAGCGAAAAAAGCCGAGCAAGCCTCGATCAGCGTCGTGCGTTCCGTGCTGGAACGCGCCTTCCTCGAAACGCTGGCCGCGCAGGGCGGCAAGCAGGAATTCACCGAGGCGGATGCGAAATTCTTCGACGATGCCATGGATGCGATTTCCGCCCTGCCGGCGTATGGCTCGCCGATTTTCGTGCAGCCGGTCAGCTTCCATCAGATTCAATCCACTGGGCTGGAAGTGTCTCGCGCACCCGGTGCCATTTGGTTGATTCTGGGCTCGCTGATGCTGGTGGCCGGTATTTTCATGAGCTTCTATATTCATTACCGTCGGCAGTGGGTGTTAATCAAACCGGAAGGTTCCGGCGCGCGGCTGCTGGTGGCGGGGTCGGATATTCGGAAAAATATCGAATTCGATCAGGCATTTTCTGCGATGTGTGCTGAACTTATGGCGATAACCCAAGCCCAACCCATTCCAGAATCTTCACCCGATCCGCAAGAACCAGAGCCCAAAGAATCATCGGCCTAGCGCCGGATGCGACCGCGCCCCGAGCCGGTCACCCCTTCCTTGAACTGCATTCAGGAGTTTTGTTATGTCCGTGCCGAAAGAACACATGCTGCCGATGCTCGACGCATCGCTGGCACCCACGAAAAGCCGCATCAGCATCCTTGATGTGCTCTACACCGTGGTGCTGCTGGCCGGTGCCAGT
The DNA here is from genome assembly GCA_020721485.1 of Halothiobacillus neapolitanus. Taxonomy (GTDB): domain Bacteria; phylum Pseudomonadota; class Gammaproteobacteria; order Halothiobacillales; family Halothiobacillaceae; genus Halothiobacillus; species Halothiobacillus neapolitanus_B. The sequence goes on from DYMR01000020.1 coordinate 6,062, forward strand.
TATGCCTACGCCAACTACAGCAGCTTCATGGGCTATTACGGCTCCGGCACGCTGTGGGGCGCCGCGATTGGTCTCGCGTTTTTGGGCTGGCTCTGGCCGGCCACCCGGGTACTGGTCACGGTGGTGGCGGTGTTCGCCCTGCTGACGCTGTTCCAATACAACCTCTACGCGCCGGATGGCGCCGTGGGCCGCGACAAACTCCACGCCATTCAAGAAGGGCACTTCTTCCTGAAGTTCTTCCTCTCCAGCCCCGCCGCCACCATGTGGATGGTCACGCTGTTCGCAATGGCGATGCCGACCTACTTCTTCGGACTGTGGCAGCGCTCTGAATTCACGCTCAAGGTCGGCAGCGCGCTGGTCTGGAGCGGGATTGCGATGGGCTTCATCGGCTTTTTTGCCCGCTGGCGCGAATCGTATTTGATTAATTTCGATTACGGCCACATCCCGGTCAGCAACCTGTACGAAGTGTTCATCGTGTTCAGCGTGTTCACCTCCATCCTCTACCTCTACTACGAACGGCGCTACAAAACCCGCGCGCTGGGCGGCTTTGTGATGACCGTCGTCACCGCCGCGCTGGGCTTTTTAATGTGGTACCAGTTTTATCAAAATGCCAGCGCCATCGAGCCGCTGGTGCCCGCACTCAAAAGCTGGTGGATGAAAATCCATGTGCCCGCCAACTTCATTGGCTACGGCAGCTTCGCCATCTCCGCGATGGTCGGCGTGGCGTACTTGATTAAAGAAAAAATGGGTGGCGATGCCCCCGGCGACCGCTTGCCGCCGCTGTCCGTGATGGATGACATCATGTACAAATCCATCGCCCTGGGCTTTGCCTTCTTCACCATCGCCACCATCCTCGGCGCCCTGTGGGCCGCTGAAGCCTGGGGCGGCTACTGGAGCTGGGATCCGAAAGAAACTTGGGCGCTGATCGTGTGGCTGAACTACGCCGCCTGGTTGCACCTGCGTCTCTCCAAAGGTTGGCGCGGCACCGCAATGGCTTGGTGGTCGGTCGCCGGCTTGCTGGTCACCACCTTCGCTTTCCTCGGGGTGAACATGTTCCTCTCCGGTTTGCATTCTTACGGCAAGCTCTGATGTTCTGCCCGTTACTCGGCTAATTACTCGGCACCCACCGAACCACCCCGCGCCCGTCGCGGGGTTTTTTATCTCCGGCAGGGAACAGTCACAGCCTGGCCGCGTCTATGCCGTACAATGTTTTTAATTCGCGTCCGCCGGAAGCGGCGCCAGTCTGGGAGACTCGTCATGTCATCGCAACCGCCTTTGGATTCGTTCCACCAACCCAGCCGCCGCGCCAGCCTGCGCCATTTGGGGCTGTTGCTGCTTGCCGGCAGTAGCGCCGCCGCTGTCCCTGCCTGGACACCTGCCTGGGCAGATGCTCCGCCCGCCGCTGCGCCGGCCGCATCGACCGAACCCGTCAAGCTGCAAGAAGGGTTCAACTACCGTTTGGTCAACACCGATGTCGTCGTACCCAAAGGCAAAATCCTAATTCAAGAAATGTTTTGGTACGGCTGCCCGCACTGCTTCCATTTGGAGCCGCACTTAGTCACCTGGCGTAAAACCCTGCCCGCGAATGTCGAGTTTGAACCCTACGCCGTGCCGATTTCCCCCGGCTGGGTGCCCTTGACGCGCGCCTTCTTTGCCGCAAAATTCATGGGCGTGCTGGAAAAAACCCACGATGCGGTGTTCAACGACATTCATGTGAAAAACATGCGCCCCGTCACCGAAGACCAAATCGCGGATATGTATGCCGATCTCGGCGTCAACCGCGATCAGTTCATCCAAATGTACAACTCCTTCGGGGTAGATAACGCCGTGCGCCAAGCAGGCAGCATCGCCCAAGAAGCGGGCGTTCATGGCGTGCCGGCCATCCTCATTAATGGCAAATATCTGCTGGATGGGTCGATGCTCGGCAGCAACGAAGCCATGTTGCCAATCGCGGATGCCTTCATCGCCAAAATCAGCCACGAGATGGCGGCAAAGTAAGCGCCTATGCAGTCGCTCGGCGCGGCACTGAGTCGGTCAGACGCGGCAGCTTCCCGCCTGAAGCTGCTGTCGTACAACATTCAGGCCGGCATCGGCACGCGACATTTTCGGGATTACTTTTTGCGCGGCTGGCAGCATGTGCTGCCGTTCCCAGAGCGTATCCGCAACCTCGATCACATCGCCAGCTTGCTCGCGGATTTCGATCTCATTGGCTTGCAAGAAGCCGACGATGGCTCACTGCGCAGCCACTTTCTCAACCAAATTGAATACCTCGCGCTGCGGGCGGGTCTGCCGTTTTGGGCCAGCCGCGTCAACCGCAACCTCGGTCACTGGGGGCAGCATGCCCTGGGCTTGCTCGCCCGCCACCCGGCGGCGCGGGTCGAGCGCTTCGCGCTGCCGGGGCGCATTCCCGGACGCGGCGTGCTGCTGGCCGATTTTGATGCCTTCAGCACGCCGCTGCGGGTGCAAGTCAGCCATTTATCGCTCAGCGGGCGGGCACGGCGGCGGCAACTTGACTGCCTGATTCGCCGTGCGACTGAGCATGACGGCGTCAACCTCATCATGGCAGACTTCAACACCACGCCGGCCAATCAGGATTTACAACGGCTGTGCCAAGAAGCCGGGCTCAAGCTCCCGCCCACGCCGCCCTCGACTTATCCCGGCTGGCGCCCGCGCCGCGCCATCGACCACATTTTGGTCAGCGAATCGGTCGAAATTTGTGCCGTGGAAGCCCTGCCGTTCGGCGTTTCCGATCACATGCCGCTGTCCATGACCATCGAACTTCCCGCCCGCGTCCACCCGCCCGCGTTATCCCACCCGACCACCGCCCGAGTTTCAGGATGAACGACACCGCCAAACCCGCCGTAGATTACCGCGCGCGCTATGAGCAACTGCTGAACGATTTCAGCGCGCTGGAAACCACCGAACAACGCCAACAACACCTGCTGCGCGCCCTGCTCGGGCGGGTTTTGTTCGCCATCGATAAAGCCTATCCCGCGTTGGCGGGTCAAGCCCAGGCCCTGCGCGATCTCATGCGGCAAACCGGTGAAGCGCCCCTGCCGCTCGCCAAACTTCAACCCCGCATTGAAGCGCTGACCGAAGCCGTTCGGCTAGAAGAAGCCCGCGACCTGACCCCGAGCCCCGCCGAGCAAGCCGCCGCCGAAGACCCGGATGCCCGCGCCGAACAGGCCGCCGTGCGCGAATTTCTGCCCCTGCTGCTGGAGCGCATCGCGTTTACCGACGACATGGAAGGCCGCCGCGCGAAGCTGCTCGCCATGCTCGAAAACCCGCGCGACACCACCCTAAATTCCGTACTCATCGACCGCGCGGCTTGCTTAATCAACGACATGCGGCGCTCGATCGAAAAAGAGAAAACCGAGCTGGCGGAATTTCTCCAACAGCTCACCGCCGCCTTAAGCGAAATCGACCAGCACACCCAAACCAACCTCGGCGACATTCAAACCCAGCGCGCCGCGCAAGACGCCCTCGGCAAAGCCGTGACCGAGCAGGTTCACCACATTGACCGCACCGTGGCCGATGCCACCGATCTCGCCGAACTCAAAAAAGTCGTGCGGGACCGCATTATGCGCATCAGCGAACACATCGACCGCTTCCGGCAAACCGAAGAAACCCGCCTCGGCCAAGTCGAGCAAGAAAACGAAGCGATGCGCGAGCGCATCCACAAACTCGAAGAAAACCGCGCCGTGCTGCAAGAACAGCTCATCGCCAGCACCCAACGGATGCTGCGCGACACCCTCACCGGCCTGCCCAATCGCCTCGCATTCGACGAGCGGCTCGCGCTGGAAGTCGCCCGCATGCGCCGCGAAAACACCCCGCTGTGCCTCGCGATTTGGGACATCGACCACTTCAAGCGGGTCAACGACACCTACGGCCACCCGGCGGGGGATAAAGCCCTGGTCGTCGTCGGCAAAACCCTGCACCACCTGATCCGCGATGTGGACATGGCCGCGCGCTACGGCGGTGAAGAATTTGTCATGCTCCTGCCGCGCGCCACGCTGCAACAAGCGTTTGTCGTGCTCGAACGCATCCGCGAAAAAATTGCCGACACCCCATTCCGCTTCAAAGACCAACCGCTGAAAATCACCCTGTCCTGCGGTGTGGCGGAATTCGACCGCAACGAAGCAAGCGAAACCGTGATGGCACGCGCCGACGAAGCGCTCTACCGCGCCAAGGGCGGGGGGCGGAATCGCACAGAAATGGCGATGCGTTAGTGGCCGGCCTCCGTCTTGGCCTAAGCCACAGCCTCGCCGAAGCCCTGCCCGACCAATACGCCCCGGCAGAACCCACCCCGGCGCCGCGCGCGCACCGGGTCGCCTACAACACCGTCCTCGCCACCGAGTTGGGCTGGGATACCGCCGTGGCCGACCACGCCGAGGCGCTGTTTTCAGGCAACCGACTGCCCGCCGATGCCCACCCCATCGCACTGGCCTATGCCGGACACCAATTCGGCAATTTCGTCCCGCTGCTCGGTGATGGCCGCGCCATTTTACTGGGCGAACGGCTCGACTCCGCCGGGCGGCTGCGCGATGTGCAACTCAAAGGCGCCGGACGCACCCCGTTTTCTCGCGGGGGCGATGGGCGCGCCGCGCTTGGCCCCGTCCTGCGCGAATACCTCGTCAGCGAAGCCATGCACGCCCTCGGCATCCCCACCACCCGCGCGCTCGCCGCCGTACTCACCGGCGAACAGATTCACCGCCCGCAAGGCCGCGTACCGGGCGCCGTGCTCACCCGCGTGGCCAGCAGCCACCTGCGCATCGGCAGCCTGCAACTTTGGTCGGCGCAAGGCGACACCATCCGGCTGAAACAACTCGCGGACTATGTCCTCGCGCGGCATTACCCCGCCGCGCAAACCACCCCGCAACCGTACCTCAGCCTATTGGAAGCGATCATCGCCCGCCAAGCCGAACTCGTCGCCGGCTGGCAAGCCGTCGGCTTCGTGCATGGCGTCATGAACACCGACAACACCAGTCTCGCCGGCGAAACCCTCGACTACGGCCCCTGCGCCTTCCTCGACACCTACGACCCGAGCGCCGTCTTCAGCTCGATTGATCGCGGCGGACGCTACGCCTACCAGCGCCAACCCGCCCTCATGCACTGGAACCTCACCCGGCTGGCCGAAACCCTACTGCCCCTGCTCGACCCAAACCCCGAACGCGCCACCGCGCTGGCCTACACCGCACTCGACACCTTCATCCCGCACTACGAAACCGCTTGGCACGCACGCTTTCGCGTCAAGTTAGGGCTCAGCACCCAGCAACCTGACGACGGCACACTCATTCAAGAATTTCTGGCGCTGCTCCACGCCAGCCACAGCGATTTCACCCAAGGATTTCTCGCGCTCAATGCCGCCGCGCAACACCACACGCACCCCCTGCTCGACGCATGGACACAACAGCCGAACGCCAACACTTGGCTCACCCGCTGGCGCGACCGGCTTAGCCGCGAAACCGATCCGCTCAGCCGCCTTCAGGCCAGCAACCCGCGCATCATTCCCCGCAATGGCTGGGTGGAACACGCCCTGCGCGCCGCCACCGAACAGCTCGACTTCGAACCGTTTCACCGCCTACTCGCAGCGGTCACGCAGCCATTGACCGAACACCCCGCCCATCGAGACTACGAAACACCGCCGCCCGCACAAGGGCGCGCCCCGTATGTGACTTTTTGTGGGACTTGAGCCCCTGATTCATTTAATGAATCCATCTCTATCACCGCACCGCTGTCAATCCAGATCACTTTGATTCCGCACGACCGATTTCAAGTTTATTTTTCCCAAAACGGCATCGGGCAAACGAGTATCAGGCACATAAGCCAAACCCCATTTTAGCAACTCAAGCAATACCGGCTTAAGCCCATTTCCCTTTTCAGTCAGCGAATAAGAATACCGAACAGGTCTTTGCTGATAGGCCGTTTTCTCGACAATCTCTTGGGCTTGAAGCCGCTTTAGCCTGTCGGCTAAAAGGTTGGTGGGAATGCCTTCCGGCGCCTGCAACAACTCACCATAGGTGCTGGCACCCAACGCGAGATCACGGATCACCAACAAGCTCCATTTATCCCCGAGGACATCAAGTGCGTTGGCCAAAGGGCATTGGGATCGCTGAATTTTTTTCATGCCAGCAAGCTAACATATAAAACTTGCATTTCACAAGTCATTGCCATAGGATCATGTTGCTTGCAAAAAGCAAGTCATAAAGGGCAAGATCAAGGAGCCGCCATGCAA
>DYMR01000020.1:12396-15765 GCA_020721485.1 Halothiobacillus neapolitanus
CTGGCATGCTCATTGATGCGTTTCGCATAGCCAATCATGCCGATGCCGAGGCAATCGCTACGCTGGTTAATGGTGCGTATCGTCCTGCATCAGGTGTGACTGGCTGGACACACGAGTCCAATCTTGTGACAGGCAGCAGAACGAGTGCTTCCCAAGTTATTGAAACCTTATCAAAACATCAATCCGTTATTCTTGTCGGGCTCAATAATGAGGCAATCGTGGCCTGCGCTCATGTCGAGAAAGACGGCAACAGTAGCCACATTGGGATGCTTGCCGTTAACCCTGTTTTTCAAGGCGCGGGGGCAGGCAAACTCATGCTTTCCGAAGCCGAAAAATACGCAAGCTCATTTTTTTGCTCAGAGAAATGTGCCATGGTCGTTGTATCTGAAAGAGCTGAACTGATTGCGTTCTATTTGCGGCGCGGTTATCAAAATACTGGATTGGTGTTGGATTACCCTCTTTCAGCAGGGGCTGGCATTCCTAAAAACCCAGAGATGAAAATTGAAGTGTTAGAAAAGCGACTCAACAGCGTAATAGAACGGGAGCAAACATGACTAAAAAACAATTGCCGGTAGCAATCGTGGCAGCGGAAGCCGCTCCGCGCACAAAACCATCAAGCTATCCAGAACCCTTTGCTTCTCGCATGGCCGGCAGAGAAAAGCGACCACTGGGCGATGTATTCTCATTGACAAACTTTGGCGTCAATCTTACCCGTTTAGCACCCAATGCCATTTCGGTGCTTCGTCATGCACATTCAAAGCAAGATGAGTTCGTTTATATTTTGGAGGGTAGCCCAACGCTCATTACAGATGAGGGTGAAACTCAACTTATTCGAGGGATGTGTGCCGGATTCAAAGCGGGTACTGGCAACGCGCATCAACTGGTAAACCGCACAGCGGAAGTTGTTGTTTATCTTGAGATCGGCGACAGAACGGCGGATGATTCTGCTATCTATCCCGATGATGACATTCAAGCTTTATTCGTGAATGGGGCATGGCAGTTTTCCCATAAAGATGGCACACCCTACTAACTTATCAATCAATGAGCAGGAATTCACATGGAACATGTTTTAATTATTCACGAGGTCGAGTCTTACCCTGCATGGAAAGCAGTTTTTGACCAAGCAACTGACATGAGAAAACGCGCAGGAGAAATTAGTTACCAGTTACTACGCTACGACCACGATGCAAACAATATCGTCCATTTTTCAGCTTGGTCGTCACTGGATAATGCCCGACGCTTCTTCGAGTCCGCAGAGTTGATCGAAATCCGAAAAAAGGCGGGCGTAAAAGCACCCACCTTCATCTACCTGCAAGAAATAGAGCGAGGCGTACTTTAACCTTAGCTTCGCTTTCGAGCAGGGCGCATTTAATAGGCTTTTAAGGTGGAGCGATCTTCGACCTTATACTAACTTACACATCAAACTTGCATTTCATAAGTTACCGCCACAGAATCATGTTACTTGCAAGATGCAAGTGATAAACAGCAAGAGGATAATGACACCATGCCAGCCACCCAACACACGATTGACGGCAAAAACTTTACGGCGACGGAAATCGGTTCATTTGAACGATTGGATGCGTACTCATTCACACATGAATTACTACCGATCGCTATGGAGGGAAAGGTATTCCTGAAATCTATTTTAGGACTGACCAGCGCCGAAATATCCTTCAATAAACTACCGCCTAATGCGTCGATGCCTTTTCACCATAAACACCAACGGAACGAAGAGATTTATCTTTTTATTCAAGGCAACGGCGAATTCATGATTGATGACACCATTGTTCCTGTCAGCGAAGGCACCGTGATTCGTGTCGCCCCAGAGGGGGTGCGGTGCTGGCGCAATGTCTCTACTGAGCCTTTGTACTATGTCGTGATTCAGGCCGCCGAAGGCAGCTATGGCGCGGGGTCAAACATTGAGGATGGTTTGGCGGTGAAGATTCCGGTCGTGTGGCCGTCCGGTTCGAGCGGGGCGGCGTAAAACCGCCGAATCGGTGGTTTATTCGAGCGGGCGCGCGCGGGCGTTGATGTCGCGAATGGCCTGTTCGGCAGCGAGCATGGCTTGCTCGGTTTCCGATTCGCTGCCCATCATGGTCAGGCGACCAAAGGTGCCGAACGCGCGCACATCAATCAAGGTGACATGCGCGGCTTTTTCGGCTTCGTTCGCGGCTTGCACGATGTAGCCGGCGGGCTCGGTTTCCAGAATGAACATACTCTTGCCGGGCAGCAGCATGGAGCCTTTGCGAAATTGCCGGTTGATGAGGGTGGCGTGGTCGGGCGTGATCGAGCGGATGATTTCTTGCCAGGCGATGCGGCAGGGCAGGCGGTCTTCGACGCGGTGGTCGATTTCCCGCAGGATGGATTCGCCCGCCGCGAGCACTTCGCTTTGGTTGCGGTAGTGGATTTCCATCGAGCCGAACGACCGTTCGACGACTTGTTCGCCCAGGCGCACGCTGGTGGCCTTGAGCGCGATGTCGCTCAGGCGATGCACGGCCATGCCCGGCGCCACTTCGACCCACAGGCAGGCATCACCCGGAATGGGCAAAAACCCCTGTGAGGAGGTGGCGAGGTAAGATGCCAACTGAGGCTGTAACGAGTCGATAAACGAATAGACTCGCAGGTTGACATTGTTCATGCCGGGCGGTGGTCATTTCTTGAAGTGAAAAACGCCGGAACTATAACACGGTTATGACGCCCTGCACGGGAGGGCGGTTTGAGAGGTTGCGATGAGTTCGAGCGGGGAGTTTGATCACCGCGCCACGCGGCGCGATTTTACCCACGGTGAGTTGCACCGGCACGATCTTGACCCCGCGCCGCAGGTGCAGTTGGAACGCTGGTTGCGCGACGCAGAAGCGGCGGGGAATTTTGATGCCACGGCCATGAATTTGGCGACGGCAACGGCCGACGGTCGGCCTTCCTCGCGGTTTGTGTTGCTGAAACATTTGGATGCGCGCGGCCTGTGTTTTTATACCGATTCACGCAGCCGCAAGGGGCAGGAGTTGGCGCAAAACCCGTTTGCGGCCTTGGCGTTTTATTGGCCGGAATTGGATCGGCAGGTGCGGATTACCGGGCAAATCGAGCCGCTGTCCGAGGCGGATAACGAGGCGTATTTTCAGCAGCGACCAGCGGGTTCGCGCCGTGCGGCGGTGGCCTCGATTCAAAGCGCGCCCATTGCATCGCGTGCCGCGCTGGAAGCCCGTTTTGCCGAAGTATCCGCCCGCTTCCCGGATGATGCGGCGATTCCGCGCAATCCGGCGTGGGGCGGCTACCGCGTGCGCCCGGATGCTTGGGAATTTTGGCAGGGGCGGCGCTCGCGCCTGCATGATCGCTTGGTGTACCTGCCCGATGGCGCGGGCTGGCACATTG
>DYMR01000212.1 GCA_020721485.1 Halothiobacillus neapolitanus
GCAAGAGGTGTGGCGAACTGGAAGCCGCCATTGGCGCTGGCTGAGGTGGTGTCCGTCCCATTGTTCTGCAAGGAAACCGACAGGCCAGAACCCAATCCGCTCACCGTGCCGCCAACACTATAGGTGGCAGTTGGCGGTGGAGGGGGCGGCGTGCCATTGGCCACGCAATTGACTTGTACGCTGGTCACCTTGCTGGTGCCTACCGTGCCTGTGCCGTTCGATACGGTGCAGGTTTGCCCGCTGGGCTGCGTGCTCACGGTCACGGCATAGCTCGCGCCCTCGGCAAGAGGTGTGGCGAACTGGAAGCCGCCATTGGCGCTGACTGGGGTGGTGTCCGCCCCATTGTTTTGCAAAGAAACCGACAGGCCGGAGCCCAATCCGCTCACCGTGCCGCCAACACTATAGGTGGCAGTTGGCGGCGGAGGGGGCGGCGTGCCATTGGCCACGCAGTTGACTTGCACGCTGGTCACATTGCTACCCACCAGCGTATCGCTGCCTTGCGACACGGTGCAGGTTTGTCCGCTGGGTTGCTGCCCAATCGTGACCGCATACGACGCGCCACTGGCCAGCGCCTGAGAAAACGCAAAGCTGCCGTTTTGGTTGACGGTGAGGTTATCGCCGCCGTTGTTCAGCAGCACCACCCACGAACCACTGGCCAAGCCCGTGACGGTGCCACCGATGAGGTAACTCCCCGGAGTGGGCGTCGGTGTGGGCGTCGGCGAGGGGGTGGGTGTCGGCGCAGGTGTTGGGCTGGGTGAAGGCGTCGGCGAAGGTGCTGGCGTGGGCGTCGGGGTGGTCACACTGCCGGATGAGCCCCCGTTGCAACCGGCCAAAGCCAAGCTGGCGGCCAGCATGCTGGCGACGAGGAAAGGTTTACTGCGCAACATCATGTTTCTCCTTGGGCAAGGCGTTCTTGCCAACCAATCGCAAAAAAATTATTCGGAACCCGTCAACATTCATGAAAACTCAACGCGGCGGTCCATCAGGGCAAAAACCGGAATACGGTGCCATTGCCTGTCGCGCCACCGTAATAAGTCGTGCCGTACAGGTAGCCCGAGGCATCGCGGATCAAGTCGCCATACGGGGTTCGACCATCGCTGAGGGTTATGCCGAAGGCATACAGCACCTTGAATGTGCCGCCAGCGGGGATTTCAAAAAGCGTGCCGCCCCCGAATGCGCCGCCGGCGTAGGTGGTGCCGTAGAGATTGCCCGCCGGGTCGCGCAGCAGGCCGGAATACGGCAGCTTGCCGTCGGTTGGGCCGATGAAGGAATACACCACGGATTCGCTGTACCCCGACGGGGCATTGGCATCCGGCGTGAGCTTGAACACCGCCCCGTTGCCGCTGTCCCCGCCCAGCGCAGAGGTGCCGTACAGCACGCCGGTGGTTGGGTCGAGGGTGAGTGGCGTGAACGGATCAGCGGCATCGGTGGTGTGGGGTTCGCCAAACGACCAAAGCAAGGTATAAGTGCCATCGGGCGACACACGATACGCCGTGCCTTTGTCATAGGCACCACCGAACGGGGTGGTGCCGTAGAGATTGCCACTTGCGTCTTGAATCAGGCTGGATTGCGGGTCGACGCTACTGGGCGGCAAAGTGAAGGAGTACAGAGTGGTCGGCACCCCCGCCGGGTTCAGCTTGAACAGCATGCCAGTATTGGCGCCACCACCATTGGGTGTGGTGCCGTACAGGTTGTCGTTGGCATCGATGATGAGCGCGCTTTGCGGGTATTGACCATCTAGATTGCCGAACGCCACCCCGCCGGCGAACGAATAGAACAGGCTCTCGGTATAGCCGCCCTGTCCATCCGGTGTGAGTTTGTACACCGCGCCAAAACCGTTACTGCCGCCCTTGTTCGCAGTGCCGAACAGGTTGCCGTGGGAATCCATCACCAAACCACCAATCGGCGTGGCGCCGTCCGTCGTGCCGCCCGTAAAGGAGTGGATCAGGGTTTCCGTGCCATCGGGCGCGACTTCAAACACCGTGCCCAACTTATCCGCACCGCCGTTCCTCGTGGTGCCGAACAGATTGCCTTGGGCATCCATGAACAGCCCAGCTTGCGGGTAATTGCCATCGTCGGGCTGGCCGACAAACGAATGCAGCACTGTCATGCCGGGCGAAACGCAGGTAATGCCCACCGTGCTGACATCACCGTTGCCCATCACGCCGCTGGCGTTGGCGACGGAGCAGGTTTGGCCGCTGGGCTGAGCGCTCACCATCACGGCATAGCTGGCTCCCTGCGCCACCGGCGTCGCGAATTGAAAGCGACCATTGGCCGTAATCTGGGTGGTATCCGCACCGTTGTTTTGTAGCGTGAGGACGACATTCGCCGCCAATCCGCTGACCGTGCCGCCGACGGAGTGGGTGGCGACAGGCGGCGGGGGTGTCGGGCTGCTGCTGTTCGCGCAACTGACTTGCACATTGGTGACATTGCTGCCCACCACCGAATCATTGCCTTGCGTCACGGTGCAGGTTTGCCCGACCGGTTGTTGACCGATGGTCACGGCATAGGTTGCGCCGCTGGTCAGCGGGTTGCTGAAGGCGAAGTTGCCGTTTTGCGTGACGGTGAGGTTGTTACCGCCGTTGTTCAGCAACACCACCCAAGCGCCTGAAGCCAAACCGGATACCGAGCCGCCAATCGAATAGGTTGCCGGCGCCGGTGTGGGTAGCGGCGTTGGCGCGGGCGGAGGGGCGGGGCTAGGCGTTGGTGCGGGTGTCGGAGTGGGCGTCGGCGGGGTGTTGCTCGAAGAGCCGCCGCCGCAGCCCGCGAGTGCCGCGCTCACACTGAATAAACTGGCGATCCAAATGGTTTGGTTGCGGCGCATCGTGGCATTTCCTTGGTAAATTTCTTGCGTGAAAATTTACCAAGGGGGGCGATTCAAAATCTGACAACATTCTTGCACTTGCCCCAGTACGAAGGGCGGGTAATTCTCGATGGCCGGTCTGGCGTCATTTCCATGCGTTCAAAATGCGACCACCGTCATCCTGCGACTGCGCTGCGCTCCGCGTAGATGACGGGGCGATGGTGACGCCTGCTGCGCGTTCAGAATGACAAGGAAGGAGGCGGGGGGGGCAGCTCTCGGGCGATACGCGGCGCAGTTCGCCTTCAAACGCGAAGCCTTGGCCGTAGAGGGTGCGGATGGGGT
>DYMR01000021.1:0-3280 GCA_020721485.1 Halothiobacillus neapolitanus
AAGATTCGCTGATGACCACCTTCATGCAGGCGCCGAACCTGTTTGGCTTGATTGTCGCGTGGTGGCTGTTGCTCAGCACGATGCTGGTATTGGGGACTTGGTTTTTGGCTCAACGATTTCTGGCGCGGCGAGTAGCAACTTCCGCTATTGAAGCTGAAACACCCGCTGCGCCGTCTCAAAAATCACCCGGCCGGCGGCGCCCTCGCTGAAGCCGGGCCGCTCGGTCCAAGCCAGCGTCAAGGTTTCGCACATGCCCTCCGGCAAGGGCAAGCCCACGAGGCTGGGTTCCCGCGCCAAAATAAAATCCGGCAACCACGAAAAACCCAGTCCCGCCCGCACCAACCCGACGGCTGTATGCAGATGATCGACGGTGTAGCGTTGTTCAGCGGCCAACCAACTGCCGCTGGCCAAGCGTCCGGGGGCGGAATCGCGAATCACAATTTGCCGATGTTGCCGCAGCAGTGGTTCATTCAGCGGCGCCGCCGACTGTTCTTGCCGCACCGCCAAGGGATGCGTGCGGGCGGCCACCGCGACCAACGATACCGAGCCCAAGGCCTGCCGGACCGTGTTGGGCACATTGTGCGTGCCGATATACGCATCCACCAGCCCCGCTTGCATCCGTGCAGGCCCCCCGCCCAAAACCGTTTCAAAGAGTTCGACCCGCGTGGTGGGATGGGTTTGCGCCAATTGATGCAGCAGCGCGCAGACCCGCTCTGGCGGCACGATCTGGTCAATCGCGAGGCTCACCAAGGGCTCCACCCCGCCGCGCAGTTGCTCCACCAAGCGCTTGGCGCCATCCAAATCACGCAGCACCGGGCGCAGCCGTTCGGTTAAGGACCGCCCGGCTTCGGTCAAGGCCAAATGGCGTCCGTGGTACTTCACCAGCGGCACACCCACTTGGGATTCGAGCGTTTTAATCGCGTGACTGAGGGTGGACGGCGTTCGGTGCGCCTGCTTGGCGGCTGCGGCCAAGCCACCCAAATCGACCACCATCATCAGCCATCGCCAAGCGCGAAGATCGTCCATAGCCAACCTCTTAACGATTCGAATTTATCGAATTAATTTTGCAATTATATTCGATTTTTTTGGAATAAAAGCCGCGCTATTGTTCACCCATCCCTGCACGACCGGAGACTATCCATGAGCAAATATCGCCTAAGCCAAGCCCGCCCAACACAAGATGGCGCGGGGGTAAAAATTCGTCGGATTCCCGCTTTTACATCGGGTTACGACCCGTTGTTGATGCTGGATGAACTCAAGGCCACCGCCTCCGAAGACTATATTGGCGGCTTTCCACCGCACCCGCACCGGGGCTTCGAAACCATTACCTATCTGCTGGCGGGCGGACTGAATCATCGGGATTCTCAGGGGCATGAGGGGGGCGTCAGCCGAGGCGGCGCGCAGTGGATGCGGGCAGGTCGCGGGGTGATTCACTCCGAAATGCCGCTGCTCGATCAAGCGGGTTTGCATGGCTTTCAATTGTGGATCAACTTACCCGCCGCTGAAAAAATGAGCGATCCGGCCTATCGTGATCTGCAAGCGGAAGAAATTCCCACGGTGGAATTCACCGGCGGCAGCGCGCGGCTGATTGCCGACCACTGGCAATTGGGCACGGCAGAAGGCCAAGGCGCGTTGGCCACCTTGGGCGCCGGTGCGGGCTTGGCGGATGTTCGCCTGAACGCCCATTCAACCGTGGCCGTGCGCGTGCCAACCGGATACACACTGCAAGTGTATGTCTATGAAGGAGAAATCGGCAATGAAGACGATGCAACACACGGAGATGGCTATTTGCTCAGTTTTCCGGCCTCGGCAAGCCCCATCACCCTCAGCAGCCCGACCGGGGGACGCGCCTTGCTGATAAGTGGCCGCCCCTTGGGTGAGCCGATTGTCCACTACGGCCCGTTTGTGATGAACACGCAGGCGGAAATCGAACAGGCCATGCAGGACTACCAAGCTGGCCGGCTGGGTGCCCTGTAATTCAACCTTTTTTCAACCGCCGGACAGCCGTCCGGCACCTTGCTTTCCACCCGAGGAGTTTTCGATATGGATACCCTGACCGCACTCAAGCAGCGCTTTTCCGCCAACCATTTTTCTGACCAACCCGTCACAGACGACACCTTGACGGCCTTGATCGATGCCGCACGCCAAGCCCCCAGCTCCTTCAACCAGCAGCACACCCGATTTCTCGCCGTGCAAGATTTGGCGGCGCGGCAAACCCTGCGTGCCATCGCCTACAACCAAGCCAAGGTCGAAGCTGCACCTTTGGTGCTCATCGTGCTGGGCGATTTGCATGCGCATGCGCATTTCAGCGAAGTCACCGATGCCGATGTTCAGGCAGGCATTTACGACCAGAATCTCGCCAATTATTTTGTCGATGCCGTAAAAACCGGCTATGCCGACCCTGCCCGCGCGCACGACGAAGCCATCCGCTCCGGCTCGCTCGCCGCCATGAATCTGATGACCGCCGCCACCGCGTTGGGGCTCGTCACCGGGCCGATGATCGGCTTCGACGCCGCAAAACTGAAAGAAGCCTTCGGCATTTCCGACCGGTACCTTCCCGTCATGTTGATTACCGTGGGCTACAACGGCGAAGGCAACTGGCCGAAGAAAACCCGTCGCTCGGTCGAAGAACTGCTGGTGCGCGATGCACGACCAGGCAAAGTGAACTCGTTTGTCCGGTGAGTGATGTGACAAGTTTTCCGGCAAGTTTTCCGGCAAATTATTCGTTCAGTAAAGATGAAATTGCACGCCGCTCCTGGCTTCCAGAGCGGCGAATTGCACCGCCAAATTTTGGAGATCCCGCATGAACCGCATGAAATACCCCCTACTCGGCCTGAGCCTGTTCGCCCTTGCGCACGAAGCCATCGCCGCCCCCGCCACTTATGTGGTGGATCCCACCCATACCCAGCCGCGTTTTGAATACAACCACTTCGGTTTTTCCACACAGGTGCATAGTTTCGACAAAACGACCGGCACCGTGATTTATGACCCCGTGGCCAAAACCGGCTCGGTCGAGATCACCATCGAAACAAAATCCGTCAACACCGGGGATCCCCTGTTGAACAAAGTCCTGCAAGACAAAGATTTTTTTGACTCAGCCCAATACCCAAACATCACCTTCAAATCCACCTCGGTGATTTTTAAGGGCAAAAACCCCGTTAAAGTGATGGGGAATTTAACCATCAAAGGCATCACCCATCCCGTCACCCTCACCGTCACCTCGTTCCAAAACAAAATAAACCCCATTGAGAAAAAAGAAGAAGTGGGCGCCAACGCCTAC
>DYMR01000021.1:3380-8025 GCA_020721485.1 Halothiobacillus neapolitanus
CCTGCGGACACTACGCCACCAAGTTTGAGCAGATCTGCGTTTTGGGGAAACTCGGTCACGCTCAAGTTTAACGAGTCATTACAAACATCCTCCGTGCCCGCCGCCGGAGCATTCAGCATTCAAGTCGATGGCAGTACGGAGCAACCCAATAGCCTGAGCATCAGCGGCAATACCGTCACCCTAGGGCTGCCCGCCCTGGTGGTTTGTGCCAATCGAGTGCAAATCAGCTACGCCGCACCGAGTACAGGGGCAGCCATTCAGGATATAGCGGGAAATAAAGCGGCCAGCTTTAACCAAATGACGGCGACGGTCAGCACCACGCCGAACTCAAACGCAATAACCTACACACCGAATGCAGGCACGGTCTTTGGCTCGTCTGATACTTCCGGCGCCACGGCGCTTGATCCGTTCACCATGCTGGTGGGCGATGACGAATCGAATGTCTTGCGTATTTATCCCCGGATGGGCGGAGCGGCCTACGCCGAATGGGATTACGGTTTGAATCTGCCGATTGGCAATGATGAACTTGATTTTGAATCGATGACGCGTCGCGGCAATACCCTGTATTTCATGAGCTCGCTCAGCAACAAGAGCAGTGGCGCCACTGACCCGAATCGCGCCTATCTTATCGAAGCCACACTGAACGGCAGCGGCAGTACCACGCAGTTTACCTATGTGGCGAATCGTGGCGATTTGAAAACCCAACTCGTCAATTGGGATGTGAATAACGGGCATGGCCTCGGTGCGAATTATTTTGGCTTCGCCAATTCAATTGCCAATGGTGTCGCACCAGAACAGGTGAATGGCTTCTCGATCGAGGGGCTGTCCATTTCGCCAGATGGTCAATATCTGTGGCTGGGCTTCCGTGCGCCGCAGGTGGATACCGCCACGCGAAATAAGGCGCTGATTGTACCAATCAAGCTCGATACCTTGATGACCGCCGCCGCCATTACGCCAACCGATACCAACACCACGCTGGATTTCGGCCCCCCCATTCAACTGAATCTGGGTGGGCGCGGCATCCGCAGCATCAGCCAAGCCAGCGATGGTTCGGGATATTTAATTATTGCCGGCCCGTCAGGATCCGCCAGCACCGCAGTCACCAACGATTTTCGCCTGTACACTTGGGATGGAAACCCAAGCGATGCGCCGGTAGCGCGTAGCACCGCGCTGGATCCGCTCCTCGCGACAACCGGCGGCAGCTTCGAAAGCAGCGTATCGCCCAGCAGTTTGAATTCGACGGCTTGTGTTCAGCTCTTACAAGACAATGGCGACACCCTCTGGCCAGGTCAAACGCAAGCATCGAAAAAGTTAACGCCGGCCGATCAACAATTCCAAGGCAATGTAGTGCAAGTGGGCACGGTGTTTACCCAATCTGCGGCCCCGTTCGTGGCGGCCAGCACACCCAGCAACGGGGCGAGCAATATGCTGGCCAGCAGCCCCATCGTTCTACAGTTTGATCGGGGCGTGACCGCTGGGTCGGGCATCATTCAGTTGCATTTGGCCAGCGACAACAGCGTGGTTCAAACCTTTGATATGAGTACCGCCAACCAAACGGGCTCGACCGTGACCGTGGCCTACAACACGGTGACGCTGAAACCGAGTGCCAATCTCTCCTACAATACCGCGTATTACCTGACCGCACCCAGTGGCGCGATCATGGACAATCACAACAATGCTTGGGTAGGTTTCTCGGGTTCTAGTGCCTTTGCGTTCACCACCGCAGCCAAGGTCAGTTACAGCCTGATCATTAGCGAGGTGAACTCCAATGCCTCGCCCGCTGACTTTTTTGAAATCTACAACTACGGAACCACCGCCGTTGACTTGAGCAACTGGCGCTGGTCGGATAATGCAGCCAGTTTTACCAATAACAGCGATGGCATTTTTGCCAGCGGTACGCAAATTCCTGCGGGTGGTGTGCTGGTTGTGGAATCCGATAGCACCGATGATGCCGCGTTCCGTAGCGCGTGGAATTTGAGTAACTCAGTCGCGACGGCGATTCCCAGCAACGGTACCGGACCTGGCTTGGGCAAGGGGGATGCAGTCGTGCTGTTTGATGCCAATGGCCAAGTCGCGGCATACATGAACTACGGCACGACGGCACTCATCGCCAGCGATGGCACGCCGATCCCCTCGGCCACTCGTGCCGACAATCAAACGATTTCCTCTAGCCAACACGCCGGCCCTGCGGTGGGTGCCACGGGGAATGGGGTATCTGCGGTGTGGAATGATCTTTCGACCAGTACCCCCGCGTATCAAGGGGCAGTCGTCGGCACGCTCGGCGGGTTCGCGCAGCCGGGCAACAGTGCCAATATCGGCTCCCCCGGTGTGGTGAACTAACAGGCCGCTGAAAATGCTTTCATCATCCTGCGGATACGCTGAAACAACGCGCACGATGGCGAAATCGACATCGTGAGTTATCGCACAACCCGCCGTTGAAACGCGACCCAGTGCGTTTCAACGGCTTTTTACTTTCTATATTTTTCGTAAGGACAAAACCGGAAAGCTGCGGCGCAGGTGTTGCTGTGCCTCGGGTTGCCATCGTGCTAAAGCGACGGTATCGGGTTGGGCTTCGGCATTCGCCAACACCTGCCCCCAGGCATCGAGGATCATGCTGTGCCCCCAGGTGCGGCGGCCGCTGGCGTGCGTGCCGACTTGTCCTGCGGCCAGTACCACTACTTGATTTTCGATGGCGCGGGCGCGCAGCAGGCATTCCCAGTGGGCGCGACCGGTGGCTTCGGTGAAGGCGGCGGGCAGGCTGATGACGGTGGCTCCGGCATCGACTAAGGCGCGAAAAAGTTCGGGGAAACGCAGATCAAAACAGATGCTCAATCCCAGTCGGCCGATGGGTGTATCGACCACGACGGGGGTTTTCCCGGCCAAAAATACTTCAGATTCGTGATAGCTTTCGCCCGTTCCGCCATCCGGCACGGTGACATCGAATAGGTGAATTTTGTCGTATTCCGCCGCAATGACACCATTTGAATCAATCGCATAGCTGCGTGACCAGAGCTTGCCGCTCGCTGTATCTCGAATCGGCAAGGTGCCCGCAACCAGCCATACGCCTGCGGATTGCGCCAAGGCTTGTAGCCAGCGCAAAGGGGCATCCTCGGGCGCGAAGCCGAGTTCAAGAATGCGCTGGGGGTTTTCCGGCATGGCGTAGAGATTTTCCGGCAGAACAATCAGTTCGGCACCGCCGCGCGCGGCCTCATGCACCAGCCGTTCGATAAGGAGCTGGTTGCTCGCCCAATCGGCTCGCCCATTCAGTTGGATGACAGCAGCGGTATGGACGACGGGGGCAGTGGGCAGGGGCGACATGGCAGCGGCTCCAAACGGGGGAATTTCCGCCCTAACAGGGGGTTGAAACTCTTTTTCAGCCGCCCGCTAAATCACGGCGTGGCGGCGGCGGGCTCGTCCGGCAACGAGGATACGCTTTTGACGATCGGTTGATCCAATGTGCCGGTGATTTGATACATCAGGGTCGGGCTGGGGTTCTTATCGATGGATTTTAGCGCCTGTTGCACGGCCAGCACCGCGCCACCGACCAGCGGCCCGCCCGCCACGGTACCGATAATCGGCAGTAACATCCCTACATCGGCATAAACCCGGACGCGGTAGTCGAGTGAATCATCCGCCAGATTGGTGTGCCCGTTGGCGTTCATGCGCAGGGAGGCGTTTTTTAGCTCGAACGGCGCGACGCGCAGCACGCCCCGATGCATGACCCAATCGGCGTTCAGCTCATCGAATTGCAGCCCTTTATCGAGCACATCGCTGAAATCCAACCGCAGGCGTTTGGTGATGGCGCTCAGGCTGAGCAAGCCCGCCAAGCGCCCGGCGCCGGGATCGACATCGTTCACCTGCCCGCCCTTGAGTCGCACTTGCCCTGCGCCGTTCAATCGCGCAGCGGCGAAGGATTCCGGGCTGCCCGGCCAATTCAGCTCCAGTTGCAGGCTGTCGATGGCGCCGCCGGTGATCGGGCTGGAACCCAGCAATTGTTTGATGGTTTGCCCGAAGTGTTGGCCGGTTGCGGACAGTGTGAGCACGGTTTGTTGCGCCGCGCCCTGCCCCTGAACCCGCGCGCGCCCGGTAAATTGCGTGTCGGCATTCGGTCGCCAGTTCAATGCATTGAGCGACCAACCGCCCTCGCCGGGCTGCATGTCGAAGGACAGCGCACCCAACACCTGCGTGCCTCGGCGGAACTCTTGAATCTCGATGCGCCCAGCGGGCAACTGCGCCAAATCCCAGGCGTGAATGGGCGGCGGAGCGGCGGGCGGGGCGGCGGGTTGAGTTTTATCGCGCGGCACACGGGATGGCTCGGTGGGTGGTTCAGGCACAGACACACGGGTGAATTTCGCGTCGATTTTGGCCGCAGATTGCCCGGAAGCTGCCGGTTGATAGGCGAGTGTTCCGGCCAGCGCGGCGCCCGAAAAACTGAGCTGATACGCGCCATTTCGGCGCTGAGCGCTCACCGCCACCGCGCCAAAATCAGTGCCGGCGGCTTTGAATTTTGCGGCGCTCAAGCGCAGGGTGAACGGAATATCCGTTGCGGGCTGCGCGGATTCGGACGCCTTCGCTTCCGACAACAGCGGCTGCCACGCATCCCAATCGAATACCGGCGTGCTGAGCGCCAACTCCAAACCAGCGG
>DYMR01000021.1:8125-13108 GCA_020721485.1 Halothiobacillus neapolitanus
CCCACCGCATTACCCGCACTGCCGATCAAGGTTTGATCCGCCGCGCGATGCAAATGCGCTTGCCAACCCAAGGCATCGGCACTGGTTAAATCGAATTGCTTGAGTTTGCCTTCGTCGAAACTCATCGCCACCGTGATCGGCCACGCCTGCGCCGAGGGCTTGCCGAGCGGCTCGGGCAAGGCGCTGGTCACGCCGATCAAATCCGATTGCGCCCGAATAGAAATTTGCTTGCCGTGGTGCGGCAGCAGCACGCTGGCGGTCACAGGCGTTTTGCCTGAAACTTTCGCAAGCAGCGCGCTGGGCGATTCTGCCGCATGCCGCAACATAAACAGCGGGTCGAGGGTGGTGTTCAGTGTGAGGCGCGTGGCTTCTTGCGGCCCGTTGCCGCTGGTTGCCGCCGACCACTGCATCGGCGCGCCTTCGAACTGGCCGGTCAATCCGCTGCCGCTGATGCGGTTATTGGTGAATTGCAGGGCGCCATTCAGCGCCGTGAAATTCAGATTCGCTTCAGGAATCGACACGGTGTTGCCTTGCAATTCCAGCCGGCCAGACACCGTGGTGGGGGTGTGCGCATCCAGCCCGATGGCGCCATCCACGCTCAATGCGGCCGCGCCTTGAGTTTTGATCGGCTTCAGCGCCGACGAAGCAATCAGCGGGGTGGCGCCCAAGAACTTCAATAAATCCGGCAGCGGGGCGCGGGTGCGTACCGCCACATTCAACACCGGTCGATTCACATCGAACAAGCTGACCCGCCCGCCCGCCACCGGCACCCCGTCGAGCGTGCCGCCGGTCAGTGCGGCATGAAATTGTTGGTTGATGAATGCAATCTGGCCTTGGGCATCGTTCAGCACCGGCCAGCCGGGTTGAAAAGGCAGGCGCAAATGCTCGAAAGCAAAGTTGACCGACAACCAGCCGCCGCCGTGAAGAAACGGGAATTGACTCGGGTCGCCATGAAACGCGAGTTGCCCCGTCGTGACGCGCCCGGTTTGCTGAGCACCCGGCAAAGACTGATCGAGCCACTGCACGGCTTCTTTACCCATCACCCCGCGTGGCAAATACGCCGGAATGCGCGCGACGGGAATGTCGCCAAACTGCCCCGCCACATCCAGATTTTGCGCCTGCTGCGCCGTGGCGGGGGCATATCGGAACTGGCCATCAAAGTGCAGATCCGCCGAACGCAACGACAATTTCGGGCTGAAAAACACCGCACCGCCCGACCCGTTCAGCGCAGAATCGCCGGCCTCACGGCTCGGTACATCGTGCCAAAACACCGTGCCATCCAGCGACTGAATCGCCAGCGGTTCCCGCCATTGGCCGGGCAGCGCCAACACCCAATCGGGCTGATGCACCTCGGCAATCCAGCCCTCGGGTTGTTTGAACAGTGCCAAGCTCAGGCCACCCTGCCCGTCTGCACCGCCGATCACCGGCCAATCGCGCCGCCCCGGCACATTGCCGAAGTGTTTGAGCCGTAAATAACCGGAGGTCAAGGTATCGCCGGTGAAATGCAACCGCACCTGCTCCGCCTGCCCCGACAAGGCGTTATCGCCGAGCAATTTCAAATAGTTGGCGGGCAATGGCGCGGTGGAAAGCCATACAGAAAGCTGTTTCAAATCCGCATAATCGGCAGAAAACCAAGTGTTGCCCGCCTGATGAATCAAATGCACCTGCTGCACCGGCAAGCGGTCATCCGGGCTGACTTGAACCGCGAGCTGATCCACATCCAGCCGCCAACCGTCGGCCACATGCCCCCAGCGCAAACGCCCCTGAATGGATTCAATGGCGGCACTCGATTGTTGCTCCGCCACCGAGCTGACTCCGGCAATACGCGCCATGCGGCTGACGCTCAACCCGGTAATGGAAAAATTGGTTTGCGCCCGCGTCATCTGCGTGCCGATAAAACTCAGCCACACCGCGCCGCTCAGTTGCCCGCGATCAATCAACGGCATGCCTTCAGCGCAATCGACACCCTCGACCTGGGTGGCGCAGCCGCCCAAACTGGCCCGCAGACTGGCGCCGCCGAAATCGCGCAGACTTTTTTGCACGGCGGGCAGTCGCCAATCGTTGGCGCTGACGAACACCGTGGTTTCCAGCGGTTCATCCAGCCGCCCTTGCGCACGCACCTCCACCGGGGTTCGGCCAAAATCTGGCACCGACAACGCGCCAGATAGCGCCCAGCCATGCGTGCCCAAGCGCGCCTGCGCGTTCAGTTCGAGCGAATGTTGAATTGTACCGGAGGCATCCGTGAGCTGAATCTGCGCCTGATTAATGGAAAGACTGCCCAAATCGGGCAAATGACGGCGCAAATCGGCCAGAGAAAAATCGGACTGCCCCGCGCCCTGCGGCGCACCGACCACCTGCCATTGTCCCGTGGCCGATTGTTTGGCTTCAAGGCTGAGGTGATCGAGCGACAGCGTGCCGATCATCGGGCGGGCGTTAATCAGGCTGCGCCAGAGCGCCAACGACACCCCCAACGCCTTCAGCCGGGGGCCATCCTGGCCCAATTGCACCTCGTTCAACACCAGTTGCGGCCGATACGCCGCGAGTTGAACATCAATTTGCGCGAAAGAAACCGGTGCGCCCCAAGCCTGCGACAACCACGCGGCCAAATCTGCCCGATGATCGTTCATATACGGCAAGGCCAGCCGCAACCCACTGAATAATAAGGCCAACAGCACCAGCGCGGTCGAGGCCAGCACCAAGCCCCAACGCAACAAGCGCCGCAGCGGGCGCGAGGAGCGGTGAATCACGGCAGGCAGGGGCGGCAAGTGCATAGGCAATCAGTTCAGAGGGATCAAACGCCGGGGCTACATCAACACAATGTCATATTGCTCCGGCTGATAATGCACATCGGTTTGCAGCTTGAGCGGCACGCCGATGAATTCCTGCAACTCCGCCAAGGAGGTGGAATCTTCCTCGCGCAAGCGGTCGATGACCGCCGGAGCGGCGATGACCAGCATTTGTCGCGCATTGTACTGGCGGGCTTCGCGGGTGACTTCGCGGAAAATTTCGTAGCACACCGTTTCGGCGGTCTTGACCGTGCCGCGACCGCCGCAGGTGGGGCACAGCGTACACAAAATATGCTCCAGCGATTCGCGGGTGCGTTTGCGCGTCATTTCCACCAAGCCGAGGCCCGACACCTCGCACACCTTGGTGCGGGCATGATCGTTTTCCAGTGCGCGTTTCAGCGCATCCTGCACCGCCTGTCGGTGCTCGGTCAGCGCCATGTCGATGAAATCCAGAATAATAATGCCGCCGAGATTGCGCAGTCGCAGTTGCCGAGCAATTGCGCCGGCAGCTTCCAAATTGGTTTTGAAGATGGTTTCTTCGAGATTTTTCGTGCCGACGAAGCCGCCGGTATTCACATCAATCGTGGTCATCGCCTCGGTCTGGTCGATGATGAGATAGCCGCCGGATTTGAGCGGCACGCGCCGTTCGAGCGCGCTGGCAATTTCTTGCTCGATATTGTGCAACTCGAACAGGGGGCGCTCGCCGGGGTAATGCTCCAAAATCGGCAAAATATCCGGCACCATTTCTTGCGCGAATTGAATGGCGCGATGGTAGGACTCACGCGAATCGATGCGGATTTTTTCGACATAGCGCCCCAGCACATCGCGCAGGGTGCGCATCACGATCGGCAGGTCTTCGAAGATTAAGCCGACGCCGGTCACTTCGTTTTGGCGCTCTTCAATGCCGCGCCACAGCCGCAGCAGAAAATCGCAGTCTTGCTGCAAAGCCTCCGCCGATGCGCCTTCAGCCGCCGTGCGCACGATGAATCCGCCCATTTCCGGGGTGATCGCGCCGCCCGCTTCGCCCACTTCAACGCCTTGGCGCATGGCGAGAAAGCCGTTGATTAAGCCCTTCAGGCGGTCGCGTTCTTCCGGGTCTTCGATGCGGCTGGACACGCCGACATTCCGGCCATTCGGCAGATACACGAGGTAACGACTGGGAATAGTGATTTCCGTGGTCAGGCGCGCGCCCTTAGTGCCCAGCGGGTCTTTAATGACCTGCACGGTCAAATCCTGCCCCGTGCGCAGCAATTCGTAAATCATGCGCGGGCGCGATTCGACGCCGGTTTCCTTTTCTTCCGGCTTCAAGTCGATGTCGGACACATGCAGAAAAGCCGCGCGTTCTAGCCCAATATCGACAAACGCCGCTTCCATGCCCGGCAGCACGCGGCTAACGCGTCCCCGATAAATATTGCCCACCATGCCGCGCGAACGGGCGCGCTCAATGTTGATTTCTTGCAGCACCCCATTTTCGACATAGGCAATCCGCGTTTCTTGCGGGGTGACATTGATTAGGATTTCTTCACTCATGGCGGGTGGTATCAGGTAGGTAAATAGGGCTTAGGCGACATTGTGCCAGACGGGACGAATTCCGCAGTCGGCCAACAGTTGCGCCAGCTCATACTGAGGCAGACCGACCACCGCGCCATAAGAGCCGTCCAACTGGGTAATCCACTGCGCGGCGCGGCCTTGAATCGCGTAACTGCCCGCCTTGTCGAGCGGCTCGCCGGTGGCGACATAGGCGGAAATTTCCGCCGCCGATAGGGTTTTGACTGTCACCGTCGAGCCCACCAGCACGCCCCGCAGACTTTCTTCGGTCGAACCGGCATACAGGGCGGTGAATACCCGGTGGCTGCGGCCACTCAAGGCGCTGAGCATCGCAATGGCCGCCTCGGCATGTTCCGGCTTGCCGAGCACCGCCCCGTCCAAACTGACCACGGTATCACCCGACAACACCACGCCCCCGGCGGGCACGGCACCGCTGCGCAAGGCCGCCCGCGCCTTGGCTTGCGCCAAGCGACGGACAAGCACTTGTGCCGATTCCTGCGGATACGGCGTTTCATCAATGGCCGAGGCAGCCGAGGGCAAGACGGAAAACGCAAAACCCGCCTCGTGTAATAACGCGGCGCGGCGCGGCGAACTGGAGGCAAGCCACAATTCGGGCGGGCCATTCGGTGCGCCACAATTTGATGCGCCA
>DYMR01000021.1:13208-15683 GCA_020721485.1 Halothiobacillus neapolitanus
TCGTGCATGCGTCAGACTCGATGGTACGGATGGTTGTTGAGCAGCGACCAGGCGCGGTACACCTGTTCGGCCAGCAGCACCCGCACCAAAGGATGCGGCAAAGTCAGATCAGAAAGCGCCCACAGATGATCGGCGCTGGCGCGCAAGGCGGGCGTGGTGCCATCGGCACCGCCAATCACGAGGGCGACATCACGCCCGGACTGCAACCATTCGCCAAGTTGGTTCGACAAGGCCGCCGTCGTCCAGTGTTTGCCGCGTTCATCACAGATGATGCGCCACGCGCCCTTCGGGATGGCCGCGTCGATGCGGGCGCATTCCTGCTCTTTGGCGCGCTCAGTCGGCGTGGTTTTGCTGCGCACGACCGGCGGCACTTCCACCAATTGAAGCGCGCAACTGGCCGGCAGCCGCTTGAGGTATTCCGTGGTGCCGGCATTGGCCCAATCGGGCAGGCGCGTGCCGACGCTGATGAGGTGGATTTTCATCCGCCGCTCTATTTCTGTGGTGCGGTTAGCGTGAACCGCCCCGGAGTTTATCCATCGCACCGGAATACGCGGCCGAGGCCGGCGTTGCGGCAGCCGAGGGCGTTGCCGACGAAGCCTGCGCCGACCAGAGTTTTTCGAGCTGATAATGATCGCGGGTTTCCGGCAGCATGATGTGCACCAGCACATCGGTCAGATCGACCAGTACCCATTCGGTGCCGGCGGTGTCGTCGCCTTCCACGCCGAGCGGACGCACGCCGCGTTCTTTGAGTTTTTCCACCACGCTGTTGGCCTGCGATTTCAAATGTCGATCCGAGGTACCGGATGAAAACACCATGAAGTCGGCAAAATTGCAGCGCCCGCGCACATCCAGCACTTTGACATCAACGGCTTTGAGGTCTTCGAGCGCGGCCACCACCCATTGGGCAACGGCTTCGGCGGCGGGTTGATCGGCTCCCTGAACGGAAACGGAAATGGAAGCGGGGTTGGGGGTGGTTTGGTCGGTCATGGGTTCAGCCTGCAAAAAATGGGTTCAATGAATTAATGCGTTGGGGTCAGTGCCCGCCGCACGGCTTCGGGCACGAGGTAACGAATCGAGCGACCGTCTGCCCGCGCCGCACGAATCGCGGTGGCGGAAATATCGAGCCGGGTGATCGACAGCGGCACAATGCCGCCGGCGGATCGAAGTGCCAGTTCATCCGGCGCGATGGCGCGTTCAGCCAGCAGGGATGCGGCCTCGCCCACCGCCTGCGCACCGGGGCGCGTCGCCACGGCCAAATGCGTGTGGCAGAACAATTCCTGCCAGCGATGCCAGCGCGTCAGGCCGTTGAAGGCGTCCATCCCCAAAATCAGCACGCGGTGGTGCTCGGGAAATTCCTCGGCCACCTGTAGCACCGTGTCGATGGTGTAGGAAGTGCCCGCTCGGTCGAGTTCGCGCGCATCGGCCATGAATCCGTCGCGCCCTGCCAGCGCGGCTTCGACCAGCGCAAACCGTTCGGCGGCGGGCAGCACCGGCGGCGGGCGATGCGGCGGCACCGCCGAGGGCACAAAATGCAGCCGATCCAGCCCCAGCCCGTCGAAGGCTTCTTCGGCCAAGCGCAAATGCCCAAGGTGAATCGGGTCGAAGGTGCCGCCCAAGATGCCGAGCAGCGGCGCGCCCTTAGTCACGGATGTGTCCATCGCCTAAGACGATGAATTTCTGTGAAGTTAGCCCGTGCAAACCCACCGGCCCTCGGGCATGGATTTTATCGGTCGAGATGCCGATTTCCGCACCCAAACCAAATTCAAAGCCATCGGCAAAACGGGTCGAGGCATTGACCATCACCGAGGCGGAATCAACTTCCCGCAGGAAGCGGCGGGCGGTGGCGAAATCCTCGGTCATGATGGCGTCGGTGTGGTGCGAACCGTAGGTTTCGATGTGTTCGATGGCATCCGCCAAGGAATCGACCACCCGCACCGCCAAAATCGGCGCGAGGTATTCGGCATGCCAATCGGCTTCGGTCGCCGGGGTGATCGCTAGGCTGATTGCCGCATCGAGCACCGCCTGCGTGCGGGCGCAGCCACGCAGTTCGACCCCTTTTTCCAGAAATTTCGGCGCGACCAGCGGCAAAAACGCCTCGGCCACCGCCGCGTGAACCAGCAAGGTTTCCATCGCGTTGCACACGCCGTAGCGGTGGGTTTTCGCGTTGAGGGCGACCGGCACGGATTTGGCCAGATCGGCGGTGGCATCCACATACACATGACACACGCCATCGAGGTGCTTGATGACCGGCATTCGCGCCTCGCGGGTGACCAATTCCACCAAGCCCTTGCCGCCGCGCGGAATCATCACATCAATGTATTGATTCAGCCCCAGCATGAGCGACACCGCCGCGCGATCAGTCGTCGGCACGATTTGCACGGCATCCGGCGGCAAGCCCCCTTCAGCCAAACCGTCGCGAATGACCGCCGCCAACGCGCGGTTGGTGGCCGCCACTTCCGAGCCGCCGCGCAAAAT
>DYMR01000213.1 GCA_020721485.1 Halothiobacillus neapolitanus
GTTAACTCAGGCCTTTTTGACAAAGCAGGCTTTGAGCATCATCGGGCCGGCTTCGGTTTTGCAGTCGAGTTCGTGGTCGCCGTCTACGATGCGGATCCCTTTGATTTTGCTGCCGACTTTCAGCGTGATCGAGCTGCCTTTGACTTTCAAATCTTTGATGAGGGTGACGGTGTCGCCATCGTTCAGCACGGTGCCGTTGGCATCTTTGACGATGCGCGCGCTGTCGGTCTCCGTCGCCGCGCCCGGCGTCCATTCGTAACCGCAATCGGCGCAGATCAGCAGGTCGCCATCCGGGTAGGTGTTGGGCTGGCCGCATTGGGGGCAGGGGGGCAGGGTGCTCATGTCGGGGCGTCCGTCGGGGGGTTATTGGGTGAGTGAAATAAACAGTTTGGGCAGTTGTTCGGGCAGCCGGTCGATGCGGTCGATGACGGTGTACTGCTGGCCGAAAATTTGCCGGATGTAGTCGTCTTCTTGCGCGGCGAGGCGGGCGTCTAGGCTGATACCGTAGGTGAAAATCCCTTGTTGGTCGAGTTCGACGACGGCTTGGCGGGTGTCTTCGATCAGGGCTTGCGGGTCGGCGACATCAATGTCTGCCGGTTCGCCATCGGTCAGAACCAGCAGCAGCTTTTTATCGGCGGTTTGCGCGCCCAAGTAGTGGGCGGCGTGGCGAAGGGCGGCGCCCATGCGGGTGGAGTAGTCGGCATTCATGGCGGCAAGGCGTGCTTTGACCGGATCGCCCCAGGGTTCTTTGAACCCTTTGATGTGCTGGTAGCGCACTTCAAACCGGGTGTTGGAGTGAAAGCCCGCAATCGCCAGCGGGTCGCCGAGTTGTTCCACCGCCCAGGCGAGTAGCGATACGGCTTCTTGCGAGAGTTGCAGGATGGTTTGCTCGCTGTTTGGCGCGCGCTCGTTGAGCGAGGCGGATAAATCCAGCAGCAGCAGGACGGCAATGCTGCGGCCATTCGTGCGGTGGCTGGAATTGATGCGCGGATCGGGCGCGCTGCCGCTTTTGAAGTCGATCAGCGAGCGCAGGGCGATGTCGAGATCGAGTTCGCTGCCTTCTTCTTGGTAGCGGATGCGTACTTTGTCTTGCGGTTTGAGCAGGTCGAGCAGCCGTTTGAGTTGTTTGGCGGTGCCGGCGTGCTTGGCGAGCAATGCGTCGATGTCGGCGGCGCGCCCGCTCGGGTGCAGGGCTTCGTACACGCAGGCCCAGTCAGGCCGGTAGCTTTGGCTTAAATAATCCCACTCCGGGTAGTGCCGAGGCGGCAGGCCGGTGATTTCTTCGGGGTTTTGCGATTGCCGTTCTTCGAAGGTTTCTTCTTCGTCGCCCGATTCGATGAAGCGCCAGAGGTGGCGGTTATCGTCGCGGTAGTCGATGACGGTGTCTTCGAAATGCACGCGGGCGAATTGGTCGCTCGGGCGGCGGGTTTGGGTCACATACCGCAGGGCGAGTTCGGCCACGGCGCGGGTGCTGGCATCGCCTGCGGCCATGAGTTGGTGAAATTCGCCGACGAACCGCAGAAGATCGGGGTCGTCGTAGCCGTGTTGCGGGTTGAGCAGGGCGTAGGAAAGCATCGCCAGACGGTGCCGCAGGCAGGAGGTGGTTTCTGGATCGCAGGCGTTCGCCACGGGTTTGGGGTGCAGGGCGATGAACAGTGCGGCCAGCCCCGGATATTGGCGAATCAGCAGGGTTTCGACGCGGGCGTCTTCGAAAAATTCGACCGCCATGCGCTGGAAGGGGCTCCAGTTATCGGCAATTTGCGCTTGGCTGTAGCGCCGATGGCCGATGAGGTGCGCGAGGATGGCGCGGTAGCGGTTCATGGCGCTGACGCCGGCGCGGGCGGTGTACACATCCGGCAGGCGAATGCCGAGCGGGTCGATGTACGGAATCGGCTGGCGCAGTTGATCGAAGGCGGTGGAGTAGCCGACCAGCGGCACTTCATCCTGCCAAATTCCGCGCAAATACAGGCCGAGCGCGCGTTCGGCATCGACCAGTAAGGTGCCTTGCCGTTCGCGTTGCAGCACGGCGCGGCTGTCGGCGGATTGCAGGCTGAAATAGGCGGTTTGATTGTTGGGATGTTTGGCGTGATTGCGCACGCCGTAATCGACCCAGCGGCGCAGGCCGTCGAGCGACAGCAGGTGCAGTAATTGCGGGGCTTGGGCGCAAAATTCCGGCAGGCCGGGACTGGGGAAGGTGGTGTGGTGGCCGTGAATCGAGCCGGTGGTGCGGTGCATCAGCTCGCGCACGAGGTCGAGATAGCCGTCGAGCAATTCCGCCGCATTGAGCCGTTGGGCAACCGGCCCCAAGGTGTTCAGCAGCGGGGCGATGGCGCGGCCATTGGGCGATTTTTGCAGCGCCATCACGGCGGCCATCACGGGGGTGAGCGCGGCTTCGCCCACGCTGGCGGCCACCGTCGGCCAGTTTTCCAGAAAGGCGAGCAGCGGGTCGGCGCCGCGCCCGAGCTTGCCGATGAGCCGACCCGCATCGAGATACGCGGCCACGCCTTCGGGCGAGAGCTGGCGTTGGGCGTCGCGCAGGCAGTCATCGAATACCGAGGCCACCACGGGGAAGCCGGTGTTCAGCGTCTGCCAAGCGGCTTGGTGTTCTGCGGCGATGGCCGGTTCTTGTGACATGACCGTGGCCTCAGCCGAAGGTGAGGTCGATGGCGTGTTCGAGGGTTTGGCGGATGTCGGCATCGTCGGTGATCGGCTGCACCAGCGACATGCGACAGGCATCTTTCGGGTCTACGCCATCTTGAATCAGGGTCGCTGCGTACACCAGCAGGCGGGTGGAAATCCCTTCGCTCAGGCCGTGGCCTTTGAGGTTGCGGGCGGTGTGGCTGATTTGGATGAGCTGGGCGGCCAGGGATTCGCTCAGGCCGGTTTCCCGCGCGACGATGCGGGCTTCGAGCGCGGCTTCGGGGTAATCGAAATCAAACGCGGTGAAGCGCTGTTTGGTCGATTGTTTCAAATCCTTCATGAGGGTTTGGTAGCCGGGGTTGTAGGTGATAACGAGCTGGAAATCCGGGTGTGCCTTGACCAGTTCGCCCTTTTTATCGAGCGGCAGGGTGCGGCGGTGGTCGGTCAGCGGGTGGATGACCACGGTGGTGT
>DYMR01000022.1:0-4466 GCA_020721485.1 Halothiobacillus neapolitanus
CCGGGCGCTTGTCCAAAAATCGAAAGCTGCCCCGTGGTTGGGGGCAACAACCCCAACAACAAGCGCATCAGGGTGGTTTTTCCGCCGCCATTGGGGCCGATAACCGCCACAAAATCACCGGCGGAAATGTTCAATGTCACGGCATCCAATACGGGCGATTCTCCGTAGGAAAACCCCAGATTGGTCAGTGAAATCAATGTCTCCGGCGGGGCGGCGTGCGCGGGATTCGGCATCAGTGCAGCGCCTGCGCGAGTGCGGCGGCAATCGCCTCCATGCCCGCTGGCCAATTTTCTTGCAGGGGATCAATCGTCGCGACGGCCCCGCCGATGGATTGAGCAATCGTATGTGCGGCTTTTTGGGCGAATTGTGGTTCGATAAAAATCACGGTGATGTGTTTCTTTTTCGCAAATTCAATGAGTTCCGCCAATTGCTTAGGTCCCGGTTCTTTGCCTTCCAGCTCAATCGGCACTTGAGTCAAACCATAAGCGGCCGCGAAATAGCCGAACGCGGGATGGAACACGATAAATTCGGTTTGCTTCAACGGGTGTTCGGTCAAGGTCGAAAGAATTTTCTCATCGACTTGATCGATGGTGCGCGCCAACCGCGCATAGCCCTGGCGAAAATCCGCCGCATGCGCCGGATCCGCCGCAATCAACGCATCCCGCGTATTCATCGCCACGATGCGCGCCAACACGGGCGATAACCAGACATGGGGATCAAGCGCCACTTTGGCTACTGCCGAAGACGGATGCTCATGTTCATGGTCACCGCCATGCAAATGCCGCACCATCGGCATTTTGTCGATGCCGCGTGTGGTGTCCACCACGACCAACTGCGGATTAGCCGCTTTGAAGCGCGGAATCCACGCCCGTTCAATCGGCACACCGATGCCCAAAAACAGCGCACTGTTCGCCAACGCCAACACCTGCTTGGGAGATGGCTCATAGTTTTCCGGCTCTGCCGTGGGCGGCACCAGCACCGTGACGGCGACATGCGCCCCCCCGATGGCCTCAACAAAGTACTTTTGCGGCGGGATGCTCACGGCCACCCGCAAAGGATCCGCCCAAGATGCCGAGGAAAACGCCAAAAGAAACAGCGTTAAAAATCGATAAATCAATGGGTTAATTTTATTATTTGTCATGGAAACCACCTTGGAAACAGCGCACAAAGATGCGAAATAATATAACACTGGATGTCGCCCTTGAAGAGGGAAATTGCAAAACTGACTGCACCATGAGTAAGCGTCTGATATAAAAATTGAATCTTTCATCGGAAAAACTTGCCAGACGAATCATTGCATTGCAAAATTCACCCAACCCGCAGTGTTTTGCTGCGGTTTTTCATTGATTGGTCTCTTTTTCTTTTGAGGAATCTCACCATGCGCATCCTGATGCTGGCTTCATTTGGCGTCCTGGCACTGTCTCTGAGTGCTTGCAGCTCTACCCCGACCAAACCCGCAGCGGGCACCACCGGTGCAAGCGGCGCGGATGCCTCTAGCCTGAACGGCAACGGCACGGATGAATCAGCGCTGTACGCAACCGCTCCGAAAGG
Source organism: Halothiobacillus neapolitanus (assembly GCA_020721485.1). GTDB lineage: Bacteria > Pseudomonadota > Gammaproteobacteria > Halothiobacillales > Halothiobacillaceae > Halothiobacillus > Halothiobacillus neapolitanus_B. The sequence continues at coordinate 1,552 of DYMR01000022.1, forward strand.
CGCGCAAGCTACCGTTTACTTCGGTTTCGACAAATACAATGTTGATTCCTCCTACCGTCCGATGCTGCAACAAAACTCAGAATTCCTGAAAGGCAACGCGCAGCGCCATGTACTGGTTGAAGGCAACACCGACAACCGTGGCAGCCGTGAATACAACATCGCTCTGGGCGAAAAACGCGCCGTGGCCGTGCGTGATGTGCTGTTGGCGGATGGCGTTACCCCGAGCCAAGTGGATGTCGTGAGCTACGGCGAAGAGCGTCCGGCGGTTGAAGGCAACAACGAAGCCGCTTGGGCGAAAAATCGTCGCGCCGATCTGGCCTACGGCAAATAATATTGCCCTGCCCGCCTTTTGCTTGCGTACCGACTTGTTCGGTGCGTAGTTGAGGGTAGAGCGATCAAACAAAAACCGCCCGGACTGGGCGGTTTTTTTTGGCGGTTTTTTTGGTTGCGCAACTCAAGAAAATGGACGGATTTAGCCCTTCGCGAGGGCAACCCCTTGCATCAACGGGGCATATATCTGATCGGCGAGGTCTGGCTGATGGTGCATTGCCCGCTCGGTTTGCGCGGCGAGCAGCGTATCCAAATCTGGCCAAAACCGTGCCATCCAAGACACGGTGTCGTGGTCTGATTTTGTGTTGCGCTCGTCGCCCATAAAGGCTTTTTCAAGCTTTTCCCGCTGATCCACGGATTCATCGCTTCGCGCGGTGCATTGCGCCAGCGCCAGATTGGGTGCAACGGGCAGAGGGGTTTGCAAGGCTTCAAACCAGGCACTCAGCAAAACGGTGAGTTGCCGTTCGGCTTCGTCACTGGCCATCGAGGGAAACGCCAAGGTGCAGTCCTTGCCGAATACTCGGGTTTCTACCGGCACCCCGCTCAATTGCGCAGCCAAGTGCTGCGGCCAAAATTCAAAGCATTTTTCGTGGCGAATTTTTTTATCATCGACCAACTTGCTGTCACTCCAAGCGCAAACCAGCCGCTGTCCATCCGCGTGCACTTGAACGGTTTGATCGGGGCATGCCAGCGCCACGCCGTGTGCGGGCAATGGCAGGATGGTTGCCGGCAGCACACTGGGTTCACTCAACCCTTGCTGTACCGCTTGCCAGCGCTGCCATTGCGCACGCAACGGCTGTTCGATGCGTTCCTGCCACTGGCCGGAACGCCAAGGCATACGCCCGCTGGCCGTGACTCGCTGCCGCACCCGCACAAACCACGCATCTAAATCGGCATCGGCGGGGGCTTCAACCCGCAGGCTGTGCGCCAATTCATGCCGAATGTTCCAATCACTTAAGCCATTTATATCAAAGGGTTCGTGGTCGGGCGAATCTTCTGGCTTGCGGGGTGCGCTGATGCCGAAGCGAATCCGCATCAGGGGATCGAGCGGGTTTTTCAGGAATTTACTCAAATCATCGAGCGTGCAGGGTTCGGTGGGTGTCCATTCGGCTAAAGGGGTTTCCGTCAGGGCAAAGTCGTGCACACGCCGCCAGTCCGAATCGAAGGTGAACCACGGGGCATCCGGCGCGCCGAAATACAGGGGGCTGAACGGTTGTAATGGGTGTTCAACGGTTAATTTTTGGCTGAGCGCTGCGCCATCGAGCGGCAGCCAGGCCGTATCGAGATAATCCCGCAGTTGCTGCACCACGATGGATGGACTGCGCGGGCTGTTGTCTTCCACCGCGCGCCCCACCCAACTGATGACCAGCCGTTCTTGCGCCGCCAGCATGGCTTCAAGAAATAGATACCGATCATCCTCTTGGCGCGCTCGGTCGCCGGGGCGGTACCGATCGGCCAGTAGATCAAAATCATGGCGCGGTTGGCTGCGCGGATAATCCCGCTCATCCATGCCAAGCAAATACACCTGACGATAAGGAATCGCCCGCATCGGCATCAGGGTGGCGAAATTCACGCCGCTCACCAGAAATTTTTGCGTGAGCCGATGGCGGGATAACCGCTCGAACACGGCTGCCTGCACCACGGTGGCGGGCAAGGCATCCTGCCAATTGGCGCGCGCGCAATCATCGCACCACTCGCGAATCGCGCCGTCCACGCGCGTTAGCCACAGTGCGGTGGCGGCATCGTCCGGGCTGGCTTGAAACAATCGGGGCAGGTGTTCCCGCAGACCCTCTTGCCAAGCCTGCGGTGTCCGTTCCTCGGAGAAAAACTGATGGGCTGCGGCCAGATTCGCCAAAAATTGATTGAGCCGCCCAATCACGGCCGATTGCGAAATTTCGATAGCGCCCAGCGGCGCGATGTCCTGCCACACCCCGTCCGTCGCGCCCAGCACATAGCCGGCAAACAGTCGATCCAGCCCGAATTGCCAACTGTGTTGGGTGTATTCCGGCGGTGCGCCGAATGCGGTGCGTTGTTCGGCATTAAGCCCCCAAAATACTTCCGCCTGATCCAACCAATCGTGCAGCAGTTCGACATCGCTGGCGGTCAAGCCCTGCGCCGTTTGCACGGCGGGCAATGCCAGCCAATCGAGCAATTCCCCGCGCTCGAACCGGCTGTTCGGCAAGTCAAACCACTGCGCCAACACGGCCAACCGGGCTTGTTCTGCCGGATCGGGTTGATCGGCGAGTGCGAACGGAATATGCCGGGGCGAATCGCGCTTGAATCGGCCAAAAATGGCCTGCACCGCCGGGGCATACGGCGCCATGTCTGGCATCATCACGAGAATCTGTTCCGGCTTGAGGCTGGCATCGGCAGCGAATGCGGCCAACAGTTGGTCATGCAGCACCTCGACCGCGCGCAACGGGCTGTGCACGCTGTGGAAGGCCAAACTACCATCCGGCAGCGCGGCCGTGCGTGCCTGCGCGCGTAACTCCTCTGCGGCGGTGCCATGCAAAATATCCTGCTGAATATGCTGCAAAATCCCCTGCGGCTCGGGCAGATCGATAAATAAGGGAATCGAAGTGTGT
>DYMR01000022.1:4566-15584 GCA_020721485.1 Halothiobacillus neapolitanus
ATCTGTTCTAAAAACGCCTGATGCAGCCCTGCCCGCCCGGCCTGCGGCGGTTGCTCGCCATCCGCACTGTCTGCCAGCACCGCGCGCCACAAAACCGGCTGCCACGCCGCTTCGGGCGGCAATGGCCGCTCGCCCGCAGGCAAATCCGCCCGGCCACTCGCCCAATGCGCCAACCAATCGGCGCGGTATACCTGATATTCATCCCATTGATCGGCCAAGCGCAGGCACAAATCGTACAGTCGGCTGCTGTCCCGCTGGCCATTCACCCACAACTGCGCGTGGAATACGGCAAAGCGCGGATCATCCAGTAGCGGCGGCAGCACACGCATCAAGCGCCACACCAGGGGCGCTTTATCCAAAGGTGAATGTTTGGGCACCCGATCGGCACCCAGTACGCTGCGATAACACTGCCATTGCACGCGGGCGGGAAACTCGAACGATACCCCGAGCCCGACGCCCAATCCGCCCGCCGACCGAGGTTGACACAGCCCCAACCGCAGCCATTGGCTCATGCCATTGCTTTGAATAATGACGGTTTCGTCCGTCAGGGCGGGCAAGGGCGCGCGCGCGAGCCAATCGGCCAGCACCGAGCGCAGCGCATCTAAATCATTGCTCTGCATCAACACGAAGCCCGGCGTGCACACGAAGCCCGGCGTGAACACGGAACCCGGTGTGAGACTCGGCAGTGTGCTCATCGCCCCGACCCTCCGGCGGGGAGATCAAACGCCAGTGCGCAGTCGGCTGCCGACATCACTTCGGCAAAGCGCGGGCTTAAGAAAAACGCCAATTCATGGGGACGGGCGGCGGCAATGGGGTCTTCGGGACTGGGTTGCGCCGTCGTGCCGGGGTGACACATCACCACCCTATGCTCCGCCGTGCCCACAGGCGCATCGGCCAACCACTGCGCGAACCGGTGCGCGTAGCTGTCGGCAGTGCCGGTGAAATCGTATACCCCCGCAAACGCACGGGGCAGACGAATCCCTCGCGCGGCAGCCTGTTGCCGTAGCGCCCCCGCCCCCAATCGGCGAATCAATTGGCTTTTCAGGCCGCCATCGGGGGCGATCAGCGGATCGGTCACGCGCAGCCACGGCGTGACACCTTCTCGGGCAAGCAGCTCCAGCAACGCCTCGCGAATGCCCGGCAATTGATGCACATGCTGATGACCATCGACAAAATCCGGCGTGTGCCCGAGTGCTTCCGTGAACCGCCCCCACTGCGCGGCCAAGCTGTGCCGAATTTTCGACATCGGCAACGCACGGGCATACGCCCGCACGATCAAAGCGGGCAGCGGGGCGAACCAGCCCTCGCCCAACGATTGGGAAAAATTCAGGTGCAAACCGGTTTGCACGCCCGCCAACGGCAGAAGCTTCGGCGCGGCGTGCCGCCAGCGCTCAGGTTGCGTTAAACAACTGATGCCACTCAATCGACCCGCCTCGGCCTGACGCAAAATACCCGCGTCCACCGACTCGTTCAGCCCAAAATCATCGGCAATCAGCACAATCGAACGCACCGCGAATCCTTAACATTCGTGAGACAGAACCGCAGTGTATCAGCGGCACAGAACCCCGTGGAACTCCGATGTGTGTTATAAAAACGGAGTATTTTTCTCAGTTTTGACTGCCACCAAAAGGAGCATCCCATGGCCTTTGTATTGCCTTCCCTGACTTACGACTACGGCGCGCTGGATAAATCCATCGATGCGCAAACCATGGAAATTCACCACACCAAGCACCACGGGGCGTATGTCACCAACTGCAATAACGCGATTGCAGGCACCGAATGGGATGACCAGCCGATCGAAACCCTGATGGCGAACATCTCGAAACTGCCGCCCGCAGTGCGCAACAACGGCGGCGGGCACTTCAACCACGCCCTGTTCTGGCAGATTTTGTCGCCCAATGGCGGCGGCAGCCCCACGGGCGCGCTGGGCGAGGCCATCAGCGGCACATTCGGCTCGTTCGATGTGCTGAAGGAAAAAATGTCCACCGCAGGCGCCACCCGCTTTGGTTCCGGTTGGGCGTGGTTGATCGTGGGGCACGACGGCAAACTCGCCGTGTGCTCAACCCCGAATCAAGACAACCCGATGATGGACATCGCGGAAGTCAAAGGCACCCCGATTCTCGGCATTGATGTGTGGGAACACGCCTACTATCTGCGCTACCAGAACCGCCGTCCGGATTACCTCAAGGCGATTTGGGATGTGATCGACTGGTCCGCCGTGGCTGGCCGGTTTGCTGCGGTTAAATAACTCGCGCTAAAAAGCGTCTGAGATGCGCGCTGCACAGGGCGGTGCGCATTGACACAGTACAAAATTGATACAGTACAAAGGTGAGGTGAATCTTCACCTTTTTTATTGGAACGAGTTTTTATGCGACTTTCATTGGATGACTCCGGCCAACGCTTTATTTTGCGCGGCTTTACCGAGCACAGCGTGCGCTTGAACGACCGCGAATTGACGGCGCCTTTTTTGCTGACGCCGGAGCAATTGCTCGACACCGCGCCTTTGGCGGGCGTGAACGAATTGGCGGCGGCGCATGTACCGTGGTTGCAGCAAGATCAACCCGAAGTCATCCTCATCGGCACCGGCGCGCACACCCGCCGCGCCGCGCCCGAGGTTCAAGCGGCGTTGATGCGCCAAGGCATCGGGGTGGAATTTATGGATACCGGCGCCGCCTGTCGCACCTACACCGTGCTGGCCAGCGAACTTCGGCGCGTGTCGTTGTTGGTCTTTTTTTGAGGAACATTTATGACGGAACATACCTTCATCACCGGCAAAGATGCGGATTTAGAAAGCACGATTGCGCGGATTCAGGCCGACTTGGCGGCAGTAGGCTTTACGATCGAACAAACCCGCTGGCTGAATCCGGTGCCGAATTGCTGGTCGGTGCATATCCGCGACACGCAATGCCCGATTCTGTTCACCAATGGCAAAGGCGCGAGCCAAAAGGCGGCGCTGGCCTCGGCGCTCGGCGAATTTATCGAGCGCTTGGGTTCGCAGTATTTTTTCGGCGATTTTCATTGGCGAACCGCCCGCGCGGCGGGCTTTGTGCATGATCCGGCGGAACGCTGGTTTGTGATCGACCGCCCCGGCGTGCGCCCCGATGGCCTGCTGAACGACGCGCTCTGGCGGCATTATCTCGCCGATGAATACCGCGTCCGTACAGAAGATTGGCGCGATTTCAACAGCGGCGAACCCGCAATCTGCGCCCTGCCCTACACCCGTGTGCGCACTGGCGAAACGGTATATTTCCCCGCCAATGTGGTCGGGAATTTGTATGTCAGCAATGGGTTGACCGCCGGCAACACCCCCTTTGAAGCACGCACTCAGGGGCTATCCGAAGTGTTCGAGCGCTTCGTGAAAAACCGCGTCATCAGCGAGCGGCTCGCCCTGCCCGCCATTCCCGATGCCGTGGTCGCCGGCTATCCGAGCATTGCCGCCAGCATTCATGCCCTGCGTGAACAAGGGTTTGGCCTGCGCCTGCTGGATGCCTCGCTCAGCGGAAAATATCCGGTCATTTGCGTCACCCTGATCGACCCCGCCTCGGGCGGCGTGTTCGCCTCGTTCGGCGCGCATCCGGATTTTTCCGTGGCGTTTGAACGCACCGTCACCGAGCTGCTGCAAGGCCGCGCGCTGAATGACCTGCACGGCTTCCATCCGCCCACCACCGACGATGAACTGGTGTCCGATCCACAAAATCTGGAACTGCACTTCATTGATTCCTCCGGCTGGCTGTCCTGGGCGTTTTTCCGCGACACGCCGGACTTTCCCTTTGTCCATTGGCAATTCACCGGCACGGACAACGCGCACAGTTTCGCCACGCTCTGCGCCATGGTCGAAGCGGAAGGCGCAGAGGTGTATGTCGCGGATTACACCCATCTTGGCCTGTACGCCTGCCGCGTCCTGGTGCCGGGCATGTCCGAGGTATACCCGGTCGATGAACTGTATGAACGGAACAATAACAGCGGGTTAGCGCTGGTTCCTTTCGCCGAAACCCTCGATCCCAGCGCGGCGGATGCCCTGCTCGAAGCGATTGACGCAGCGGATTTAGATTGGCTGCTGCCCGTGACTGACGCGATTGGTTTGGCCGCCGACCCCGGCAGTGCCTGGTCGAGCCTGCGAATCGGCGAGTGGCGCGCCCACGCGCTGTTTGCCAGCCGTCAATCCGACGACGAGGACGAGCGCGAAGCCTTGCTCGATTGGTTGACCCAAGTGCCGCCCTTGCCCGACAACCGCCGGCGGATTTACCACGCGGCCCGCAACCTGAACGCCCTGCGCGCGTATGCCGAAGAGGGCGTCATCGACGACTTCAGCCAAACCCTCGGCCTATTGTTCACCGAAGAAGAACTGGCCACGGCCACGGCATTTTTGGATGGCCACGGCGGATTCATTGGCCTGACGCCGCTGGGCGAAGGCTTCGCCGCCAGCGCCCGACACCAAAGCCTGATGGCCGCTTATCGGCGCGCCTTCGCCGCTAAATTATCTGCCGGATCAGCGACATGAATCCCGCCCCGCCCGAAACGGCTGCGGAACTGCAAGCGCGGGCGCTCGCCGTCATCGCCGAAGTCGGCACCGTCGTGCTCGGCAAAGAATCGGTGATTCGCGAAGCCCTATGCACCGTGCTGGCGGGCGGGCATTTGTTACTCGAAGACCTGCCGGGACTGGGCAAAACCACCCTGGCCCATGCTTTGGCGCAAGTACTGGGTTTGCGTTTTCGGCGGCTGCAATTCACCGCCGATTTATTGCCTGCCGATATTTTGGGCGTATCGGTATTTGAAACGAACAGCCGCGAATTCAAATTTCATCCGGGGCCGATTTTCACCGAAGTGCTGTTGGCCGACGAAATCAACCGCGCACCGCCCAAAGTTCAAAGCGCCCTGCTGGAGGCGATGGAAGAGCGACAAGTCAGCATCGAAGGCAAACGCTACGCCTTGCCGGATGTATTTTTCGTGATCGCCACCCAAAACCCGCAACATCAAATGGGCACCTACCCGCTGCCCGAATCGCAACTGGATCGCTTCGCCCTCGTCACCCGCATGGGCTATCCCGAAGCGGCGGTGGAGCGCGCCCTGCTCAAAGGCGACGGCGGACGGCGTCATCTCTCGCATCTCAAGCCGGTGCTCGATGCCCCGCGCCTGCGCGCCATGCGACAACAGGTGGGGAAAATTCACGCCAGCGATCGCGTCATCGATTATGTGCAATACCTGCTGCACGCCAGCCGCAATCGACCGGAATTTACCCCCGGCCTGTCGCCACGGGCGGGCTTGATGCTGCTGACCCTCGCCCGTGCTTGGGCGTACATTGACCAGCGCGATCATGTACTGCCCGATGATGTGCAAGCCGTGCTGCCCGGCCTGCTCCACCACCGCGTCCATGGTCAACACGCGACCCCGTACGCGGCGGCGAATCTGCTGCTGCGTGCCGTCACCCCCAGTTGAGTGCGTCACCCCGTCTTTACTTCACTAGGTAGGGCTTATTGATTGTGGCTGCGATGTCGGGGCCTTTGTAGTACGGCCGAATCCAGATCAGCTTGCGATCTTGGCTCTCTGACCCGTGCGGCTGCCAACGCCAATGGCCGCGAACCATGAATCTCACCAGTGGCTTGCCACCACCACTCCAGCCCTCACCGCCTTCTGCCTCGCCTTTCTGGATTACGATGGGGCCAACGGAGGCGCCCACATCCTCGTAATCAAGAGCGGTATACCGGCCTGTCGTTTGGAGCAGTTTCCGGCGTTTCGTTAGCGACGCGATGCCCTTTGCCCTGTCCTCGATCTCTTTGCGTGGACTTTCCTTGGCCGTCAATTCGGCCTTATCGGACGACAAGTACAGCGCGGCATTGAGGACAATCCGGTAGAAGGCCAGCCCATCGGTGTAGAAAGTATCGTCGTCCTGGTGCGCGATGGACTCTTCATTCAGATTCACGCTCATCCCGATGCCGAGGTCGTTCGGCGTCAGGGTTTCCCAGTCCGTGCGAAGAGCCTGCTCCAGCGTCCAGTTGTCGCCCATATACAGCTCGCGCTTGAGTGCCAGATAGGACATGTTTGGCAGTCTGGCATGCCAAGCGCACATAAGCAGTTTGCGACCGGGCAGGCCAGCACCGGCAGGATGCATGGTGAGGAACACAGAAACCGGCGCGGAGTAGTCCAGACCGGCGACGTTCATTGCCCAGCGCCCAGCTTCGCCCCGGATGTTGTGCATCGCGTTAGTGACGGCTCGGGATGTGAAGGTGAACAGACATGTTGAAAACGGCAACTGGATCAGTGCTGCCCTCAGATTGATCTTGGTGTTCGCCAGGTGCTCGGCCAAGTTGTCACTGAAATGGAAGGTCTTCTTGCCGGCCAAGGCGAAGTTCACCACGCTGTGATACTCGTTGTTCACCGTGCCATAAAGACTGGCGAGCGAAGCCTTCGCTTGCGGTGGCGCACTGGAAAGGAACGGCGACATTTCCTCAACGCTGACGCCGGGATGGTCTGCCCCATATCCAAGGATCTCCGCATTCAGTCGTTCGATATACTGCGGAAGCCGACTGTCGTAGTCGTCCACGCTATGGATGGACTGAGGCGGGCAGGGTCTGCTCAGTAAATCTGCTGCGTCTTGCTCCCCCTTCTCAACCAGAGTGGGACGCAACTTGCACACGAAGTCATAGTAGGTTGGTGGCAAAGCCATTTCAGCTGTCCCCTGTGTGAACCGCCCCGTGTTTTAAGGAGGCTATTGGGTTTGAGTCAAGCGGCGATGGCCGCTTGACTGGCTAGGTTCGGGTAACAGTTTGCCTCAGCTTCTGACGGAGGGATATAACCGATTGGTTCGAGGGATCCGTGGTGGTTCAACCAATGCACCCATTCGAGTAGGGCCTGTTCCACCTCCAATTTGGTTTGCTATTTCGATTTGCGGTAAATTACCTCGGCCTTGTACAAGCCGTTGATGGTTTAGGCGAGGGCGTTTCGTAACTTTCGCCATAGCTACCCGCCGGGATCCGATGCCGGCTTCGGCCAACCGCTCGGTGCACCGAATAGAGACATATTGCGAACCCGGCACCAATCGCACCGCCAGATCCCGTTCTTCCAGAGAAAATTTGTTGCTTGTCTTGTTGCCCATAGCTTCATTTCTCTCAAGAGTTGAAGCCTCTTCATTATCCCAGAGCAGTTCAAATTGCCTGCAAGGGTATTACTTCGGCAAACCGATGCCTGCCGACGCATTTACCGCGCGGTTTTTGACTCAGCCCCTGCCCTGACCCGACCGGCTGACTGCCCACCGCTGGGGCGGTGGTACAATCCTCGGCCAGTTCCGCCACGGGCGGATGCTTATTTCTGTCTCCACCTCCCGCGCGAGCGCCTCATCATGCAGATTTTCTTCGGCAATGCTGCCTTCTCCGCCTTCCGTCTCAGCAAAAAATGGGAGGCCGTGACGGCGGTCGCGCCCACCGTGCGCGCGCTCGCCGCCCGATTCGTGCATCTGGTGCAATTGCAGCCGGGCGCGTCGTTGAATGAGGCGCAAACCCATCGTCTGCATGCGCTGTTCGATTACGGCAGCACGCAAACGGATTGGCCGGATGAAGCCGTCAGCCTGATGGTGACGCCGCGCGCGGGCACCCGCTCGCCGTGGTCGAGCAAGGCCACCGAGATCGTGCAACTCTGCGGCTTAGAGGGCATTGCCCGTGTGGAGCGCGGCATCGAATTTGCCGTGGTGGGGCTGGATGCGCTGGATCGCAGTAGCCGCGAGGCGATTGCCACCGTGCTGCATGATCGGATGACCGAATCGGTGTTTGCGCGCTGGGAAGACGCCGCCGCCCTTTTCGCCACCCAAGCGCCTGCGCCGCTGGCGCGGGTGCCGGTGTTGGGCCATGGGCCAATGAGCGGCCTGGACGCCTTGCACCACGCCAATCAAACCCTCGGTTTGGCCTTGTCTGCCGACGAAATCGACTATCTGCACGCCGCCTTTACCGAACTCCAGCGCGACCCGACAGATGTCGAGCTGATGATGTTCGCCCAAGCCAATTCGGAACACTGCCGGCATAAAATTTTCAATGCCGGCTGGACCATCGACGGCGAACCGCACGAACTCTCGTTGTTCGCGATGATTCGCAACACCCACCGCCTGCATCCCGAAGGCGTGCTGAGCGCGTACAAAGACAACGCGGCGGTGATCGAAGGCTGGCCGGGCACCCGATTTGCGGCCAACCCGCTCAGCCATCAGTACGAATCCACCGACGAGCCGATTCATTTTCTGGCCAAGGTCGAAACCCACAACCACCCGACCGCAATTTCACCCGATCCCGGCGCGGCGACGGGTTCCGGCGGGGAAATCCGCGATGAAGGCGCCACCGGGCGCGGCGGCAAACCCAAGGCGGGTTTGTCCGGCTTTTCCGTCTCGAATTTGCGCATTCCCGGCCATGAACAACCCTGGGAACAGCAGGCCATCGGCAAACCCGATCGCATCGTGACCGCGTTCGACATCATGCGCGATGGCCCCTTAGGCGCCGCCGCATTCAACAATGAATTTGGCCGGCCGGCGCTCTGCGGCTATTTCCGCACCTTGGAACTTGCCGCCAGCCTGCCGAACGGCACGCGCGACACCGTGCGGGGCTACCACAAGCCGATCATGATCGCAGGCGGCATCGGGGCGATGCGCCCGGATTTAGTCGCCAAAGGCGCCATCGAACCGGGGCATGTGCTGATCGTGCTCGGCGGGCCGGCCATGCAAATCGGCTTGGGCGGCGGCGCCGCCTCCTCGCAAACCAGCGGCAGCGGCTCGGCGGAACTGGATTTCGCCTCGGTGCAGCGCGCCAACCCGGAAATGCAGCGCCGCGCGCAGGAAGTCATCGACCGCTGCATCGCGCTGGGGGATGAAAACCCGATTGTGTCGATTCACGATGTCGGCGCGGGCGGGTTGTCCAATGCCCTGCCGGAGCTGGTTCACGATGCGGGTTTGGGGGCGGAATTCAATCTGCGCGCCATTCCCAACGACGAACCGGGCATGTCGCCGCTGGCGATTTGGTGCAACGAATCGCAAGAACGCTATGTGCTCGCGGTGACTGCCGAGGGGCTGGATCGTTTTGCCGCGCTGTGTACGCGCGAACGAGCGCCCTACGCGGTGGTGGGCACGGCGCACGCGGCACAGCACCTCACCGTGCGCGATCCGCAATTCGACAATGCGCCGGTGGATATTCCGATGCACACCCTGTTCGGCCACCCGCCCAAAATGCACCGCACGGTGACTCGGGTGACGCCGCATTTCGCGCCGTTTCACACCGAAGCGATTGATCTGACCGATGCGCTGCATCGTGTGCTGCATTTGCCCACGGTGGCGAGCAAAAGCTTCCTGATTACGATTGGTGACCGCAGCGTCGGCGGCTTGGTCAGCCGCGATCAAATGGTGGGGCCTTGGCAGGTGCCGGTGGCGGATTGCGCCGTGACCGCGACCGACTTTTTCCACCACACCGGCGAGGCGATGGCGATGGGCGAACGCAGCCCGGTCGCCATTCTGGACGCGCCTGCCTCCGCCCGACTGGCGATTGCCGAAGTGCTGACCAACCTCGCCGGCGCCCCCATCGAACGCACCGGCGCGATCAAACTTTCGGCCAACTGGATGGCGGCCTGCGGCCATCCGGGCGAAGACGCCGCGCTGTTCGACACCGTGCGCACCGTGGGGTTGGAATTCTGCCCCGCGCTCGACATTGCCATTCCGGTGGGCAAGGACTCGCTGTCGATGAAAACCCGCTGGGTGGAAGAGGCACAACCCCGCGAAGTCGTATCGCCGGTTTCCTTGGTGGTCAGCGGGTTCGCGCCGGTGAGCGACATTCGCCGCGTGGTCACGCCGGAATTACACCCCGCGCGGGATTCCCGCCTGATCTTGGTCGATCTCGGCTTCGGCAAACACCGGCTGGGCGGCTCGGCGCTGGCGCAGGTGTATAACGAAGTCGGCCAAGTGCCGCCCGATGTGACGGCGGCAGCGGTTAAAGCGCTGTTCAACACCGTGCAGCGCATCAATGCCTTGGGGCATTTGCTCGCCTACCACGACCGCAGCGATGGCGGGCTCATCACCACCGTGCTGGAAATGGCATTCGCGGGCGGTTGCGGTCTGTCGCTGGATGTCAGCCCGCTCGGCAGCGATGTGCTGGCGAGCCTGTTTACCGAAGAAATCGGAGCGGTTTTGCAGGTGCCGAGCGAAGCGGTGGATTTGGTACTCAGCCTGTTCGCCAGCGCCGGTTTGGCCGACGCGGCCAAAATCATCGGCCAGCCCACGGTCGGCGATGCCATCGAAGTGCGCTGGCAAGGCGCGATCCGCCTCTCGGCCAGCCGTCAGGCGCTGCACCAACACTGGGCACACACCAGCCACCAAATGGCGCGGTTGCGCGATAACCCGGACTGCGCCGATCAAGAATTTGCCCTGCTCGCAGAACCCCACAACCCCGGCTTGGCGGCAACCAAAGTGCCGTTCGATGTGTCGGCGCGCATCGCCGCCCCGTGGATCAACTCGGGCGCGCGGCCAAAAATCGCCATCCTGCGCGAACAAGGCGTGAACGGCGAAATCGAAATGGCCGCCGCCTTCACGGCGGCCGGCTTCACCGCCGTCGATGTGCACATGAGCGACCTAATCACCGGTCGCGTGTCGCTCGACGACATGCACGGCTTGGCGGCGTGCGGCGGATTTTCGTATGGCGATGTGCTCGGCGCCGGTGCCGGTTGGGCGCATGCGATTCGCTACAACCCGCGCGCATCCACCGCCATGCGGGCATTTTTCCAACGGCCTGAAACCTTCACCCTCGGTGTGTGCAACGGCTGCCAAATGCTGTCGCAACTGCATGATTTGATTCCGGGTGCGCAGGATTGGCCTCGCTTTGTCCGCAATCAATCCGAACAATTCGAGGCGCGGCTTTCGCTGGTGGAAATTCTGCCCAGCCCGTCAATTTTGTTCGATGGCATGGAAGGCGCGGTCATGCCCATCACCGTGGCGCATGGCGAAGGCCAAGTGCAATACCGCAATGCCGCCGACGCCGATACCGCGATGAACACGCTGCGCT
>DYMR01000214.1:0-1821 GCA_020721485.1 Halothiobacillus neapolitanus
ACATGTACGCAGTAGTAGTCACCGGCGGTAAGCAATACCGCGTTACCCCCGGCGAATGGCTCCGGGTCGAAAAACTCGACGGCGAGACCGGCACCGCCGTCACGCTTGATCGCGTGCTGATGGTCGCCGATGGCGATGCCATCAAAGTAGGCAGCCCGACGCTGAACGGCGCCACCGTTTCTGCCGAAATCATCGGCCAAGGTCGCGGCAAGAAAGTGGACATCATCAAGTTCCGCCGCCGTAAGCACCATCGCAAGCATCAAGGTCATCGCCAAGCGTATACCGAGATCAAAATCACCAGCATCAACGCCTAATTCCGCTTCGGGCGCTTGCCGCCTGAACCTTGAGGAGAGATCGACATGGCACACAAAAAAGCAGCCGGCTCGTCACGCAACGGCCGTGATTCCGAAAGCAAACGCCTCGGCGTCAAGCGCTACGGCGGCGAATCCATTTCCGCTGGCAGCATCATCGTTCGCCAACGCGGCACCCAATTCCATCCGGGCGCAAATGTGGGCTGTGGCCGCGACTACACCCTGTTCGCACTGGTAGATGGTGCGGTGAAATTCGAAGTGAAGGGCGATAAATCCCGCCGCTTCGTGAGCATCGTTCCCGCCTGATCGTGGGCGTCCGGCGTGCCGGATGCCTCGACCGATCAATGCCAAAATGCCAAGCCCCGTACCGAACGGGGCTTTTCTGCTTGATGCCCCAACCGAAGTAACGCGCCATGAAATTCGTCGATGAAGCCAAAGTCAAAGTCAAAGCCGGAGATGGCGGCAACGGCGTCGTCGGATTCCGGCGCGAAAAATACATCCCGCAAGGCGGGCCGGACGGCGGCGACGGCGGCGATGGCGGCACGGTCTATCTGCAAGGCGATGCCAACCTGAACACGCTGGCCGATTTCCGCTTTGTGCGGCATTACGAAGCCCAACGCGGTGAAAATGGCAGCGGCGCGAATCAAACCGGCAAAAAAGGCGACGATTTATTTGTGCGCGTGCCGCTCGGCACCGTGGTGCACGATCTGGATACCGGCGAAATCATCGGCGAAGTCATCACCGCAGAAGCCCCGCTGATGGTCGCCAAGGGCGGCTGGCACGGCCTCGGCAATGCCCGCTTCAAGAGCTCGACCAACCGCGCGCCTCGGCAAAAAACCGAAGGCACCCCCGGCGAAGAACGCCGGCTGCTGCTGGAATTGCGTGTCTTGGCGGATGTGGGCCTGCTGGGCATGCCGAACGCCGGCAAATCCACCCTGATTCGCGCGGTATCGCAAGCCAAACCGAAGGTGGCGGATTACCCCTTCACCACCTTGCACCCCAATCTGGGCGTGGTCGCACCCGAGCCGCACCGCAGCTTCGTGATGGCGGACATTCCCGGGCTGATCGAAGGCGCCGCCGAAGGCGCGGGGCTGGGGCACCAATTCCTCCGGCATTTGGCGCGCACGCACTTGCTGCTGCATGTCGTCGATGTCGCGCCGCTCGATGAGGTCGATCCGGTCGAATCCGTCGCCATCATCGAAGACGAATTGGTTCGCTACGACGAAACCCACGATGCCGACGCCTCCGAGCGACAACGCTGGCTGGTGCTGAACAAAATCGACCAATGGCCGGAAGAAGAGCGCGCGGCGCAGATTGCCGCGCTCACCGCCCGCTTCCGCGACGAGCTGGATTTCGATGCGCCGGTGTTCGCCCTCAGCGCGCTCAACCGCGACGGCACGGCGGCGCTCGTCTGGGCGATCATGGAGCACTTGGAACTTGAGCGCGCCGCCCAATTGGCGCAGCCCGCCCCGCCGCCCGTCACCCCGCCGCCAGCCAGCCATCAGCACCT
>DYMR01000214.1:1921-3062 GCA_020721485.1 Halothiobacillus neapolitanus
GAATGGACAGAAGACTAATGGACGGAAGACGCCCCGCCACCCGCGAACACCTCACCACGGATAAACGCTGGGTCGTGAAAATCGGCTCCGCCATGGTCACAGGCAATGGCGCCGGGCTCGACCTCAACGCCATCGACCGTTGGGCCGACCAAATCGCCGCCCTGCGCGCCGAAGGCCGCGAAGTCGTCATCGTCACCTCCGGCGCGGTCGCCGAAGGCATGACGCGCCTCGGCTGGACGGAGCGCCCCGGCAGCCTGCCCGAATTGCAAGCCGCCGCCGCCGTCGGCCAGATGGGTTTGGTGCAAGCCTATGCCGATGTGCTGCGCCGCTATGGCCTGCACACCGCGCAAATTCTGCTCACCCATGAAGACTTGGCCGACCGCCAGCGCTACCTGAACGCCCGCAGCACGCTGAAAACTCTGTTGCGCCTCGGCGTGGTGCCGGTCGTCAACGAAAACGACACCGTCGCCACCGACGAAATCCGCTTTGGCGACAACGACACCCTCGCCGCCCTCGTCGCCAATCTGGTCGAGGCCGATGTGTTGGTCATCCTGACCGATCAACTGGGACTGTTTGATGCCGATCCGCGCAAAAACCCGCAGGCGCAGCTACTCACCGAGGTAACGGCAGGCGACCCCGCGCTGGAGGCGATGGCGTCGCCCGAAGGCGGCAAACTCGGGCGCGGCGGCATGTACACCAAGGTGATGGCCGCCAAGCGCGCGGCGCAATCCGGCGCGGCCACCGTCGTCGCTTCCGGCGCCACGCCGGATGTACTGCGGCAACTCGCGGCCGGCACGCCCGCCATCGGCACAGTATTCGCGCCGGGGCAAACACCGCTGGCCGCCCGCAAACAATGGCTCGCCAGCCATCTGCGGGGGCGCGGCACGGTGGTGGTCGATGCCGGTGCCGCGCAGGCGCTGCGGCAAGGCGGGCGCTCGCTGCTGCCCATCGGCGTCATCTCGGTCGAAGGGCGTTTTGAACGCGGCGAAGTGGTGCGGGTGGTGGATGAATCCGGCGCGGAACTCGCGCTCGGTTTAAGCAATTACAGCAGCGAAGCCGCCGTCAAACTGTGCCGCCAACCGAGTACGGCGATTGCCGACTTGCTCGGTTTTGCGGCGGAAGATGAGCTGATCCACCGCGA